>DATISI010000405.1:0-5763 GCA_035581745.1 Clostridiaceae bacterium | reverse complement strand
ATCGCAGGGTATTTCAAGGATGTCTCCTCGGAACTTCTTGAAGACTAGTCCAGAGGTCCGCTTACCCATGCAGCTGAAATCCATAAATCCTTCCCCTTTGTTCCCTTCCCTCATGGATTCTCCACGTCCAGATTATTGCGTCAAACGTGTCTCGCTTTCCATATCGTCCTGAAGGGTCTGCCCAGCGGGACTCTTGTAGTTTCATCCTCCCTAATGTCCTGCAGGTCCGCCTGCGGGACTTCTGTTTTTTATCAGCTTATGGTCACATAACCCCTCATGCGTAGACACGCCGTTTGTCTCATCCCTTCCTGTCTCAGAAGACATGCCTTTGCGTCATTCCTGTCATTTGGATTGCGGAATGCATGATAATCCCTCATTTTAAATTGTATCAAATTTAATTAAAGCTCTATTCACAGCATGTTCACCACCACTTAACACCCCATGAAGCTGTAACCTGTATCATAGAGTAAGGGAACCAGTCATGCAGGGAAGGAAATCCCTTCCATAGGCTCCCATCCATTTACCGCCAGAAACGGCTGTTCCTGGGGAGGTCATGGATAAGCATGCGGCGTGAAACCCTATCTATAAGGAATCAAAGGAATGATTGAATTGAAAAAGACATTAAGACTGGGCTCGGTCCATCTGAACACGAAGGACCCTGAACGTTTGAGAAAATTCTACGAGGAACTTGGCATGCGGTCGGAAAGGGATGGTGATGTCATCACCCTTTATGGCGGAGACGCTGCCCTTGTGGTGCTTCATACGGTCGATGTCGACAGGCGGCATGAGGTCGGCCTCTACCATATGGCCATCCTGCTTCCTTCAAGGAAAGACCTTGGTAACTTCCTCTACCATCTCGCGAAGAAACGGATCCCGATCACCGGCGCTTCCGATCACCACGTCTCCGAAGCGGTGTATCTCTCCGACCCCGAAGGGAACGGAATCGAGGTCTACCAGGACAGGGACCCTGCGAAATGGCTCGTGGAAGGTGTCTTCACCATGACCACGGAGGCCATGGATGTGGAAGGCGTCCTAGGTGCAAGGGATGAGGAGGACTACAAGGGAATGCCGGTAGGCACGACGATGGGCCATCTGCATCTCCACGTGCTGGACATCGAAGCCTCGGAGGACTTCTATAAGGAGACCCTGGGTCTGGAAAGCATGATCTCGATGGGCAGTGCCACCTTCACCTCCCGTGATGGCTACCATCACCACCTTGGTATGAACACCTGGCTGAGAGGAGACCCGAAACCCATGGAGGACGGGTATCCCGGCTTAAGGTACTATACCGTGTATCTGGATGAATCCGTATTTGATGAGCAGTTTCCGGATTCCGCAGGGAAGGCCTATACCGACCTGAGGGATCCGAACAATATCCTTCTACGCACCTTCAGAGGCCTTAATGTCTCCGAAGAGCTGGCGGTCATATCTTCTTCCTAAGAGAACACTCCCTACAGACCTGCCTTCTGCTTTTGGGGCAGAAGGCAGGAAATCCCCCTGGATCCGACTATCGGAATCCAGAGGGATTTTTTCTTCCACAGAAACTTTCCTTATGGGATGCGTTCTCCTTTGGAGATGTCTCTCCAAAGGAGAAGATTACTTTTAAGCTATTTCAGTTCTTTGATGTAGCCCTTCCTGTAGGCATTGACGAGGAGAAGCAGGTCGTCGACCTGTCCTTTGAGTTCGATGCCCACATCCGTGTCCGAAACCCGTCTGCGGTTCCTGGAATGCTCCAGGACCACTACGGTGGAGACGATATCCTGCTCCTCCACGATGGATTTCCTCGTGGACTCGAAAGGCTCATGGCTGACAAGAAGAAGCCCGTGTGAGTTGTAGATCAGGGTATAGCCGGCGATTCCTGTCTCCTTCTGGTAGGCTTTCGCGAAGCCGCCATCGATGACAAGAAGCTTTCCATTTGCCTTGATCGGGCTTTCCCCTTTGACCACCTTCACGGGAACATGTCCATTGACGAGGTGTGCCGTGTTCGGATCGAGTCCGAACTCCGTGAGGATCTTCTCGATCCACTGGACATTGTCCCTGTTGTCATAGTATCGGTTGTTGACTTCCTTGTGCGTGTTCTTATCCGCGAGGAAATATCGCTCGAAGGTCGCCATCTTGGATTTCGCGAAGAGCGGTGAGTTCGGTCCACACCAGAGGTACCACATCGCATCCAGCCCTTTCTCCTTCACGAGCGGGTCGTTGTCGAAATAACCCTGGCGTGCGAGCCTCTCCAGGATGTCCAGCGCTTCCTTCCCCTTGTACTCTGTTCCGTCGATGTTCACCGGAAGGAAATCGCCTTCAGGGTCCATCGGGATGCAGCCATGGATCAGGAGGTTGGAATTGAAGACCTGGTACAGGCTTCCCTTGGAATAGAGGAGTCTGATATGGTCGTTCAGTCGCTCGGAATTCCGGAATGAGCTTCTCAGCCTTTCGATGACATCCTTCTCCGCCTGGGTGAGGATGAACGGATTGGCGGGATCGATGGTAGGGAAGTCACAGGAATTCAGCTTGTACGTCTCTCCATCCAGAAGGATTGTGCCTTCCTCATAGTTGATGGTGTCGAGGATCATCCTGCCGTTCATGTTGTATTCCGGATGCCTGTAGATGATCTCCGCCTCAAGCTTCATCTGGATGATGAAGATCGCCTTGTGCATCATGGCGGTCAGCTGAAGTTCCTTGTCGCTCTTCTCATCCACATCCGCGCCTTTGGGCCAGAATGGCTTCAGGTCATGACCTGAATAGTTCTCCATGGCGAAGGTGGCCAGTGGAAGGAGGTTGATACCGTATCTGTCCTCCAGGATGGTCAGATTGTCATACCTTGCGGTGATTCGGACGACGTTGCAGATCAGCGCTTCGCTTCCCGCAGCGGCACCCATCCAGATGATGTCATGGTTCCCCCACTGCATGTCCAGGGAATGGTAGCAATTCAGGGTGTCCAGGATGATGTCCGCGCCCGGGCCACGGTCATAGATGTCTCCGATGATATGGAGCCTGTCGATGGCCAGCCTCTGGATGAGGTTCGAGATCGCGACGATGAAGGCTTTCGCCCTGTCCAGTTCCACGATGGTCTCGATGATCTTATTGTAATATTCCTGTTTGTTGATCCTGTCCTCGCTCTCGTTGATGAGCTCGTCGAGGATATAGGCGAATTCCTTCGGGAAGGCCTTCCTCACTTTGGACCGGGTGTACTTCGACGAGACGGATTTTGCCACCTGCACGAGCCTGTACAGGATGATCTTGTACCAGTCCACGATATCCCGCTCATTGGTCTTGATAAGCTCCAGCTTCTCCTCCGGGTAGTAGATGAGGGTGGCCAGGCTCTGCTTCTCACTTTCTCTAAGATTGTTCCCAAATATCTCGTTGATCTTTGTCTTGATGACGCCAGACGCATTCTTCAGGACATGCCGGAAAGACTCATATTCTCCATGGATGTCGGAGATGAAATGTTCCGTTCCCTTGGGGAGGTCCAGGATCGCCTGGAGATTGATGATCTCCGTCGTCGCGGCATCAATTGTGGGATATTGCTTGGACAAAAGGAGCAGATAATCAATATCACGGTCCTTTTCGATGACTCTGTCTGCTATATTTCCGTTCATACACACATCACTCCATTCTTCATATCTCTATCTTATAACAGGAACGGGTTTTAAAGAAGTAAATTCTGGTTAATTTTCCCTTCCTTTGCAATCGATATCCTCCGTGTCCTTAGCGGAGCGACAGTCTGTCAGCCCATAGGGATTCCGCGGTTTTTCTTTCTTTCAATCCATGGATGCCAATGCGTATCCGATGCCGATCCCGTGATTCCCGATTTTTCCGGTTCCTACCCCGTGATTCCCCAGTTTCCTGATGTCATTTCCGCAACCCATTTTCCTCAGGACTGTCCATGGTTTCCCAGGCTTGCTGATCCCTCATAAGCCTGCAACCCTGATTTTACTGCAAAAAAATAAAGGTTCCTTCTTAACAATGCACCGGTAGCGCCTTATGCCGACTGTTCTAAGCGGTACATTCCACATTCAGGGATTCCTTTATTCTTTCTGCTTCTACGCTCACCGCGAGAAAGCACGGCAGCCTGTGATCTCTTCAAGCTCTTTTTCAGAAGGATAGGCTCCGGTCCTGTAGATCTCCCTGTCCACCATGGTGATGGGCAGGACCTCCGGCCCCTTCGCAAGCAGCGTCGATACCGTCTCGTCCTCCAGGAACCTTGCCTTGTGGAGGGTGAAATTGTATCTCGCAATCTTGACATCCTTCTTCCTCAGCACCCGGACGGTATCTCCGATCCGCTCCAGGAAAACCCTCGTTTCCGGGTCGCATTCCATGGATATCCTCAGGTCGGGTTCATAAATCGTGATGTTCATAGCCGGATCACCCCGCATACGATGCGGTTCTTGAGGTCGATGACCTTCTCCTCGATCAGTTGGGATACTCTTCGGAATTCCATGTCGCTCCTGCCTTTCGGATCAGGAATATCCCAGTCCTCCCGATGTGTCGCCACCGTATGGGAGGTATCCAGGTTGGATCCGATGGTCACAAGGATATCGATATCCTCCGGCAGGGCGTTCAGCCGCTTTGGATACTGCTGTTCCCCTTCCATGTCGATATTGTAGATTGATTTGATGACTCTGACCGCATCAGGATTGATCCGGGACTCATCTTTCGTTCCTGCGGAGTATGCCACGAAGGCATCTCCTGCGTAAAGCCTGGAGATGGCTTCAGCCATCTGGCTTCGACAGGCATTGTGCGTGCAAAGGAAAGCCACTCTGGGTTTCATACCGGTTCCTCCTTATGTCCTTTTCTCCATGATACTCTATCGGATAGGACCATAGCGTTAATATAGTGTTAATTTATCCTTAACACCCTTGCCAGAGGCCTGCTCCTTTCTTGAAGACACCTTCCTGACATGATATGATGGGGACAACTATCCAGCAAGAACGGGAGGAGGTTTGGTCATGCGTATACGGAATGAGGTCCTGGCATTCACCGCAGTCTTCATGCTGCTATCTTTTGTGATCGTGGTTGTCGATCCTGCACGTGATTTCCTCGTCTGGAACATGGGCCTGTCCATCATCCCCTACTTCCTTTCTGTGCTGCTCCGGCACAGCCGGCCAGTCTATTCCTCAAAGGTCATCTTCATCCTCCTCTTCCTCGCCTGGCTGGCCTTCTACCCCAATGCCGTGTACATGGTGACGGACTTCATCCACTTCTCCACCAGGACCTTCTACACGAAGACACCCCGGATCCAGTACAATATGGACATCAGGCTCTGGCTCAACTTCTCCTTTTCGGTCTGCGCGGTGTTCTTTGGCGTCTTCCTGGGCATGGCCTCCCTGTTCCATGTGGAGGAAGCGCTCCTGAGGAAGAAGCCGTTCTACATGAGGATCCTCTTCTACGTCGTCATCAGCGTCCTCACGGGCTTCGCCATCTACATTGGAAGGTTCATCCGCCTGAACTCCTGGGATGTCCTCCTGAACCCGGGAGAGCTCCTCATGGAGGTCGGTGCGACCCTCAACCGCAACACGGTGATGCTCACCTTCCTTTTCTCCTCGATCCACTTCTTCCTTGCGGTCACCGCGAAACTCTTCCGGAGCACAAGGCACATTCCAGGTACTACCGGACACCCCGGCCCGAAGGATTCCTGACCGACGGTTTCCTGATCGAAGGATTCCTGATTGGAGGATTCCTGATCGACGGGTTTCCTTTTGTCCCAGGATATCCTAAGCCATCTTGCCATGACCGTCCCGAAGCCCAATGTCGAGGGAATGCTCC
>DATISI010000404.1:0-2210 GCA_035581745.1 Clostridiaceae bacterium | reverse complement strand
GCCTTATCCAGCCCCCAGACCCCATTGGTGACCACGAATACCACAGAGGGTACAATGGCATCCAGGGTTTTCCCTCCGAGCACCCCTTTGAGTTCTTCCATGATTTCAGTTCCTCTTTTTCCCATCGTGAATCCACACCCTTTCCCGCTCTATCCTCCAGACGTACTCTTGGAATCTTGCCGCCATTCCTGCTTTACCACGCCTTACTTTTTCCTTGTCTCCCTTCGGGCTCCACATTCTCATTACCTTCATCATAAAGCTATTAGGTCAGAAAAAGAAGTCCTCATGAAAAAAAGGGAATCCGCTGCACCATCCAGGCTTCAGCGGATTCCTCGGGGTAAAGAAATAAGGCCTTTCGGCCTTATCTCGGTTCTATACGGGCATGAAGATTGGTGCTCCTGGTCCCAGTGGGAGTCCGAGGAAATACCAGACGACCATCAGCAGGATCCAGCCGATGAGGAAGGTCACGGAATAAGGGACCATCGTGGAGATGATCGTACCGATTCCGCTCTCCTTGTCATACTTCTTCGCGAAGACGACAATCATGGCGAAGTATGCCATCAGCGGTGTGATGATGTTGGTTGTGGAGTCTCCAATCCTGAAGGCGGCCTGGGTAAGCTCAGGGCTCAGTCCCAGTCTCATCATCATGGGAACGAAGATTGGTGCCATGATGGCCCATTTCGCCGAAGCGGAACCCATGAAGAGGTTCAGGAATGCGGAGATCAGGATGAAGGCGATGATCAGCGGAAGTCCGGTGAATCCGATGCTCTCCAGGAAGTCCGCACCCTTTACGGAAAGGATGGTTCCAAGGTTGGACTTACCGAAGAAGGAGACGAACTGTGCCGCGAAGAAGGCCAGAACGAGATAACTTCCCATGCTCCTCATGGCATCCGTCATGGATTCCACAAGGTCATTGCTTCCCTTGATCTTTCCAATGGTCCTGCCATAGACATAACCCGGAATCATGAAGACGAGAAGGATCACGAAGATCAGTCCGTTGCTCATGAACTCATTCAGGTTCAGGTTTCCTGCAGCATCTACAGACTTGAATACTGCGTTCTGTGGAACGGTGAGCACCAGCATGATGATGGTGAAGACCAGAAGGGAGATCCCTGCGTTCCTGAGTCCCTTGTTCTCAAGCGCTGTGACTTTCTCTGAGTTTGGCATATATTCGCCTGTGTACTTTCCAAGATTCTTCTCGACAATCTTCTCTGTGACCAGCGTCCCGAGAAGGGTAAGAAGGAAGGTCGATGCGACCATGAAGTAGTAGTTTGCAGTTGGAAGAACGGTATAGGTGCTTCCAGCAGCCTTCAGCGCTTCATTGGTCAGCCCTCCGAGGAGCGGGTCCAGGGTTCCGATGAGGAGGTTCGCGGAGAATCCTGCAGATACACCGGCAAACGCCGCTGCGAGTCCTGCGATAGGATGTCTGCCCGCACCAGCGAACATGATGGCTCCGAGTGGGATGACCACGATGTATCCGGCATCGGATGCGATGTTGGACATGATTCCGGCGAAGACGACGACTGCGGTCAGGAGGCTTGGTGGCACGTTGGTGAGCAGCTTCTTCAGGGAGGTGTTGATCAGCCCTGACCA
Source organism: Clostridiaceae bacterium (assembly GCA_035581745.1). Taxonomy (GTDB): domain Bacteria; phylum Bacillota; class Clostridia; order Clostridiales; family Clostridiaceae; genus Youngiibacter. The sequence goes on along the minus strand of DATISI010000404.1, from coordinate 617 downwards.
CTCTGCGACACCGACACCCAGCATCGCGACAAGGACTGTTCCAAGCGGAGCGAATCCTGTGAAGTTCTTGGTGGCATTGTTGAAGATATAGCGGAGACCGTCAGCAGAGAGCATGTTATAGGCGGTGATCGTGACTTCCTTGCCCTGTCTCGCATCGAAATAGGTGACAGGAGCGCCTGATATGCTGACAAAATATGAGACGACGATGACTACTGCACAAAGGATGACAAATATCATGGCAGGATGTGGAAGTGCGTTTCCAATCCTTTCCACCTTCTTTAGTATTCCGTTCTTGGGGGTGTTACCTGGTTTTTTGTTCGCCATAGTGTTTCCTCCTAGTATGTATTATAGACAAACGTATTATATCGGGATTTTCCCCTTCTGTTCAATTGAAAACGGAACGATTCACGAATACAATATTTATTTCGTGATATCTTTCTGAATATGATAAAGGTTTAACATATTTATTTCTAATCCGTTAACCATGTACATTTGAATACAATTGTATTTCTATTGAGGAATTTTAGTGTATTTATGCAATTTTCATCATTCTCCCGCATAATTATTTCCACTCCTTTCCTGAAGGTCCTGTCCTCCCTGTTCCCAAACCGGTCCTC
>DATISI010000403.1:0-4952 GCA_035581745.1 Clostridiaceae bacterium | reverse complement strand
AGACAAAGCGGTCACTGGCCTTCAGCTCGGATATCCTCATCACCGTCCTCCTCATGAACATGCTGGGCGGCGCATCGGAAAATCTCGCTTACCTGAAATGGCTGTCCATCTACGGGCTTTATGACCCCGTGGAGATCGTCGAAGGCGGAAGCGTCCTTGGGGTAAACCTCTTTTATATCGGAATCATCGCGGTGCTCTTCACGGCCTCGGTGCTGATCTTCAAACGGAAGAGGCTGCCCCTATAGCAGCATGGGACGAATCCTGGAACGAAGCAAGGCAGTCTATTGCCTTTATCATGAGATCATCGTTGAAAAAGACAGCCCACGGCTGTCTTTTTCCTTCAAGGAGGACCATATCACCATGAAGTGGGTCAGCAAGGCATTGGGATTCCTTGTAGTGTAGGAAAGAGAGGGGTTTATAGGGTATAATGAAGACAGTAAGGCGTTCCATCGGAGCGCAGTCGTGTCACGACTGAAGAGGGGCGGGTGCTGGTTTGGATAAACGGAAAAAGATACTTGGTATGGTCGCGCTGTTCCTTTTACTCATCATCATCGGTACGGTGGGGTATATGCTGCTTCTTGAGGTGACATTGGTGGATGCGCTCTATATGACCGTGATCACCATCTCCACTGTGGGGTTTGAAGAGGTCGCGCACATGACACCTGAGGCGAAGCTATTCTCCATCGGACTGATTTTTGTGAGTGTGGGAACTGTTGGATACCTGGTATCCAACATCGTCTCCTATTTTGTGGAGGGAGACATCAAGGAAGGATGGAGGAGAAGGGTAATGGATACTGCGATAAGCAAACTGAAAGGGCATTTCATCCTGTGTGGGTCTGGCGAGACAGGACTATATATCATCAGCCAGTTCCAGAAACAGGGTGTCCCATTCGTGGTCATCGACAATGACGAGCTGGTCATCGAGGAACTGAAGGAGCGTGGGGTCCTGTTCATCGTTGGAGATGCCACACATGAAGAGGTGCTGGAGAAGGCAGGGATTAACCGGGCGAAAGGGCTGATCGCATCGCTTTCCAAGGACTCGGAGAATGTGTTCGTCGTCCTGACGGCAAGGCAGATGAATGAGAAACTCTATATCGTATCCCGGGCCATCGAGCCCTCGGCGCATAAGAAGCTCAAGAAGGCGGGTGCGAACAATACGGTCTCGCCAAATGAGATCGGAGGAAGAAGGATGGCGGCGCTCATGATGAGGCCTTCTGTGATCTCCTTCCTGGATGCCATCACCCACGCTGGAGAGGTGGTGCTGGACCTGGAGGATGTGGAGATCCACAAGGAATCCACCCTGTGCGGAAGCCTCCTGAGGGAGGCGGGAATTCCGGAGAAGACGGGTCTCATCATCCTCGCCATGCGCAAATCGGAAAAGGAGGAACTCATCTTCAATCCGAGTTCCAGTGTGATGCTGGAGCCGGGAGATACGATGATCGTTCTCGGGAAAGAGGATCAGGTGACAAAGCTTCGCGTCCTTGCTAAAGACAACGGGGAGCGAGAATTCTTCTAAAAGTTGACTGCCAGTAGGACTGGTGGTATAGCAGGAGGTATGGGAAAATGACATTAAGACGTTATCTCGACCGGGTAAAGAATAGCATCTGGCTGTACCCTACGGTATACAGCATCATCGCAATCATCCTTGCCCTCTCCGTCATCATCATCGACGGAGAGTTCCTCTTCGATTTCAAATCCTATATCCCGGAAGTCATGATCACGAGCAGCGAGCTGGCCAGGATGGTCCTGAGTCTGATCGCAGGGGCGTTCATCACCATCATGACCTTCACGTTCTCCACGACGATGATCGTCCTGACCATGTACTCCTCCCAGTTCTCTCCACGCGTCGTGGAGAACTTCCTGAATGACAACAGCACCATGAAGTCGTTCGGGATCTTTGTCAGCGGCTTCATCTATTCCATCATCTCCCTGCTGTTCATCCGGGAGTCCATCTCGGACAGTTCGGTCATTTCAGGCAGCATCGGGGTGGTCTACATCATCGTGGGTCTTGTGAACTTCATCATCTTCATCAATAATGTGGCGACGCATGTCCAGGCCAGCAACCTGATCGACAGGCTTTTTGAGGAATCCCTTTCCCGGATGGGGGAATACAAGGACAGGATCAAGGCATGCAGGATCGTGCCGAGGGATGAAGTGAACACCTACAAGAAGAACCTGTCGATAAACAGTCCTCAGAATGGATATATCCAGGAGGTGGATTACAAGGGTCTGATCAAGACCGCGAAAGAGACGCGGACGGTCATGTTCCTGGACAAAGTGGCTGGACAGTTCCTTACGGACAGGACTGAAGTCATCACCCTGTATTATGACAACAGCAGCGACCTGAAGGATGACCTTGAAGAACGGATACATCGGTCCCTCCTGATCGGGGATCAGCGGACGGAGAAACAGGATTTCAGCTTTTCACTCCAAAAGATTGTGGATGTGGCGCTGAAAGCCCTTTCACCGGGAATCAACGACCCGAATACGGCAATCCACTGCATCCGCATCCTGGGTGTCCTCCTGAGGAACATGGCGGAGCTTGAGAACGGGTATGTCCTGGTGGAGGACGAGGGCGAGGAAGGTGCCCTGTACTACGAAGGCTATGATTTCGATGTCATCCTTTCGGCCTCCTTCAACCAGATCATCCATTATGGCAAGGAAGATGTCTCCGTGACCATCGCGCTGCTCAAGGCTTTCCGGTACATCCTGGAGACCGCATCGGATGCGAACAGTGAAATCATCCTCCAACACGTCGATTTCCTCTGGAATACCATCATGAAGAAAACCTATGAGGAGCTTGAGATGAAGCTCCTGAAGCAGGAGAGGGCGGAGATTCGGGGACCGAAATAGACGGTCCCATCTGGTCACCATACAGACCTGTGCCGGAAACCTGACAGCTGCAAGATGAAGAATCTTCAATGGAGCTGAGTAGCCCACTGTCAAGTGGATAGTGAAAAAGAGAAAATATAGCATCATGTTACAAAGGCCTGGTTCCTCACATCAAGAGGAACCAGGCCTTCGTGTTTTGCTTCGTACTGCCAGCATTAAATTTCCTTCCCAATATCGTACTTTCAGCACGATGAAGGATTGCATGAAAAAGAACATAATAATCGTAGAGGCTTGTTTGAATATTCAGATATTTAAATGAGTCGATAAAAAATTGGGGGGTCTTATCATGAAAGATTATTATGGTTATGAAGGGAAAGTTGCCGTCATTACTGGCGCAGCCTCTGGAATGGGCGCTGCAGCAACGGAGATGCTTATTGATCTGGGGGCCAAAGTATTCGCTCTGGATCGTAATGAGGTTACCTTGCCGGTAGAAAAAGCCATCAAGGTGAATCTTCTTAGAAAGGAATCCATGGATGAAGCGCTGGCTCAGCTGCCGGAGAAGGTCGATTTTTTCTTCAGTTGTGCAGGGGTGCCAGGTCCGAAATATCAAGGGGGAAGTTTTACAGAGGCCGATGTTGTCGTCATTAATTATCTGGCGCCAAGATACCTGACAGAAAAGCTGATACCCAGAATGGGTTTTGGTAGTGCCATTGCCATTATTTCATCCGCAGCCGGCATGGGATGGCAGTCAAAGATTGAAGAACTGGCACCTTTGCTGGAGCTTGAAGGATTTGAAGAAGGCGTTAACTTTCTCAAAGAACATGCGGATTTCCCTGCTGTTTTACCGAACGGAGGCTATAGCAATTCAAAGGAAGCGATCATCATCTATGCAAAGGCTCGCTGCGATGAGCTCTCTGCCAAAGGCATCCGAATCAATACCCTCAGCCCTGGTACGACATATACCCCTATGACTGAAGACTTTGTCAATAATTACGGAACGGGTGGGTCAGATGCCATCGTAACGCAGATCGGTAGAGGAGCAAAGCCGGAGGAAATGGGAGAACCGCTTGTTTTCATCAACAGCAATATGGCGAGATATGTCAGTGGTGTGGACCTGCCTGTTGACTATGGTTTCCAGGGTTCAACCAATGTGTTTGAAATCAGTCTGCCTGAAATGGAAGGATAACCGAGCCATGTCTCGATTAATAAACAATGAGGTGATGTATTGTACGGATATACAGGAAAAATAGCAAGGGTGGATCTTTCGTCAGGCCATGTTACCTATGAAAAGCTCGATGAAAACATTGCGAGACAATTCATTGGCGGAACAGGTCTGGGTGTCAAATATCTATATGATGAAGTTCCCGTCGGAACCGAATGGTCAGATGCTGAAAACCGCTACATGATATCGGGCGGTCCGCTCAGTGGAACTCAAATCAGTGGGTCAGGCACAGTTTCCATTGTCACGAAAGGCCCTATGACAAATGGCGCTGCCACAACACAGGCAAACGGTTATTTCGGAGCCTACCTGAAAATTGCCGGTTTCGACTCCATCATCATTCAGGGAAAATCAGACAAATGGGTATATCTCCATATCCACGATGATGTTGTTGAAATCAGGGATGCCGACCATCTTGTCGGCAAGAATACCTGGGAAACTGCAGACATGATCAAAGAAGCCCACGGTAAAAAAGCGAGGCAGATGAGTGTCGCATGTATCGGGCCTGCTGGTGAGAATCTGGTCAAATTCGCTTGTACCGTTGTGGATGGTGACCATGTTGCATCCAAGAACGGAAACGGTGCGGTACTTGGTTCCAAACTGGTTAAGGCGATGGCCGTAGAGCGCGGAAGCCGTCGTCCTGATCTCTTCGATAAAGAGGCGCTGAATGGGATCGCCAAGGAAATACATGATGATATCGAATTCGCGCAATTCGGATACGGGACGGCAACTGTTTTTGATGGTGGTACACTGGCGCAGGGTGGAAACTGCATCATGTATAATTACAGCAAAATGTACGATCCCAACCCTGACCTGGTAGAGAAAATCAATAAATTTGGCAGTACCTACATGAGAGAAGCGCACGACGGCAAACGTGACCCATGTTGGGCATGCAACGCCA
>DATISI010000402.1:0-1557 GCA_035581745.1 Clostridiaceae bacterium | reverse complement strand
TTCCTTCGTGAGGTTCTGTGAGACTTCGACCCCGGTCAGCCCATTGTCATCACAGCCATGGACAGGTTCAATAAGCTCATTGAGCATTCCGCCCAGAGCATCCTCACGTTCCATGATCAGGATCTTTTCAATTCCCAGTTCTTTTGCGCGGAGCGCCGCATGGCTTCCAGCGGCTCCTCCGCCGATCACAACAAGGTCATAGACGTACATCGTAACACCTCAATTTCTCGAATAGATGATTTTACCCTTCTTGATGGTCATGGCGACCTGGTTGACGCCAAAGTGGTAGGGCAGGAAGCGGAAGGATCCTGCGTCGATGAGGATGAGGTCGGCATCTTTGCCTTCCTCGATGGTCCCAATCCGGTCGCCAAGACCTAACGCGCATGCGCTGTTCAGCGTCACCGCGGTCAGGGCCTCTTCCGGGCTGAGCTTCATATAGATGCATGCGATGGCCAGCATGAGAGGGATGGAATAGGAATAGGAGCTTCCCGGATTGAAATCCGTACCGAGCGCCACGGGCATTCCCATGTCGATCATCTCCCTTCCCCTCGCGTATTCCTCTTTCAGCGAGAAGGCGGTCAGTGGAAGGAGCACAGGAATGACGCCCGCTTCCTTCATGGCCATCAGTCCCGCATCGTTTGCCTGGAGCAGATGGTCCGCACTCTGCAGACCAAGCTCTGCCGCAAGGGCGGCACCGCCAAGGTCGTAGATCTCATCCGCGTGGATCTTCAGACCGAAGCCCGCCTCCCTGCACTTTTCAAGGTAGTATCTCGATTCTTCGACCGAGAACACATTCTTCTCACAGAAGATGTCGCAGAAGGTCGCGAGCTCCTCACTTTTCACCTGCGGGAGCACTTCCTCCAGGAGGAAGTCAAGGAATTCCTTGCCTCTTCCTTTCCACTCGCTGGGTACAGAATGTGCGCCCATGAAAGTGGAGACAATGGTGAGTGGGCCTTCCTGCTGCATCTCTTTCACCACGCGCAGCTGTTTGAGCTCCGTCTCCCTGTCCATTCCATAGCCGCTCTTCGCCTCCAGTGTGGTCACCCCATGGCGGACCATGCCTTCGAGCCGCTTCCTCGCGGTTCCCTTGAGTTCCGCTTTTGTCGCTTCCCTGGTCTTTCGCATCGTCGAGGCGATGCCGCCACCGGCGTTCATGATCTCCATATAGGTCGCACCCTTCAGCCGCATGGAGAACTCCTCTTCCCTGGTCCCGCCGAAGACGAGATGGGTGTGGGGATCCACGAATCCTGGAAGCAGCGTCATCCCTTTTCCGTCGATGACCTCGAAATCCGAATCATCCAGTCCCCTGGCTTCCTCCTCCGTAAGGACCTGACGGATCAGGCCATCTTCGAGGATGACTGCAGGGTTCAACAGCTCCAGGATTTCACCCATTTCCTTCCCGCCTCTTGCTGCCTTTCCGAGCGGTGTCGCAAGCGACGCGAGGTTCCTGATCAGTATCTTCTTCATCCTCATCACTCCATCAGCTTCATTTCGAGGACCTGGTCCATGGAGAAATTCTCGATCCCCATGTAATATTCCACGGAATCCAGAAGGGCC
>DATISI010000401.1:0-5614 GCA_035581745.1 Clostridiaceae bacterium | reverse complement strand
AGCAGAACCATTAGTACCAGCAGAACCGGTAGTGCCAGTAGAGCCAACACCACCAACGGAGAACCCATAACACCATAACATAAAGATTGATGTGACTAGATTCGGCCACCAGGGAACTCTGACAATGAGCGGATCCTGGTGGTTTTTCCTATAGGCCCGTCATGTTCAAAAGCTATTCATATCTTGTGGGATGGGATATGATAAAATGTAACTTAAGGATTAATTGGAGCGTGAGATATGGATATATTGAACCGGATAGAGAAGAATATCGAAAAAGTCATCCTGGGCAAGGACCAGGAAATCAGGAACATCCTGAAAGGGATCCTTGCAGGAGGACATATCCTCATCGAGGACATCCCGGGTATTGGAAAGACGACCCTGGTGAAGGCGCTGGCGAAGAGCCTGGACCTCACCTATTCGAGGATCCAGTTCACTCCTGACCTGCTTCCCTCTGACATCACAGGGGTCTCCATCTACAACCAGAAGAACATGAACTTCGAGTTCAGGAAGGGACCGGTCTTCGCGAATGTCATCCTTGCGGATGAGATCAACAGGACGTCGCCAAAGACACAGTCCGCACTCCTCGAGGTCATGGAAGAGAACCAGGTCTCGGAGGGGAACACCACCTATGAGCTGGAGAAGCCTTTCTTTGTCATGGCCACCCAGAACCCGATCGAGTATGAAGGAACGTTCAACCTTCCGGAAGCCCAGCTTGACAGGTTCATGATCAAGATCAAGATCGGATATCCGAGCCATGAGGATGAGATCCGGATCCTCAAGAACTTCAAGGAGATTAGTCCACTGGATACCCTCCAGCCTGTGGCCAACAGGAATGACATCATCAGGCTCCAGGAGGAGACGAGACGGGTGAAGGTTTCCGAGGAGATCTACAGCTATATCGTACGGATCACGGGAGAGACTAGGAGCAACAGGCTGTTCACGCTTGGGGCCAGCCCAAGGGCATCCCTTGCACTCATGAAGCTGAGCCAGGCTTCCGCACTGATGGGCGGACGGGACTATGTCACACCGGAGGACGTGAAGGAGAATGCCCCCATGGTGCTCGCGCACCGGATCCAGACTTCGGCCTATGCCAGGAGTCAGGGGACAAATGCCTATGAGGCCATCAAGCTTGCCGTATCCATGGTGGAACCGCCCAAGCTGGGAAGGTAGGGGCCTATGCGGATAGATTTGAAATACCTGTTCTTCCTTCTCATCATCTACATCTTCTACCTCATCCAGGGCGGTGTCATCTTCAGTGCGCTCCTGGTCATCTTTCTCAGCATGGGCGCCATCTCGGTGTTCATGACCCTTCTATCCCTTTTCAAACTGAAAAGCACCCTGAAGGTGAAAAAGAAGCTGTATACCACGGGGGACCGGGGAGAGTTCTTCCTGTCCGTGGCCAATGACAGCTTGTTTTTCATTCCCTTCCTCCGGGCCTTCAATGGTCAGGAAGAGATGGAGGTGAGGAGTCTCAGCGCGAAGGATGAGACCCATATCCCGCTTCGGTATGATTTTTACCGGAGAGGTGTCTATGAATTCAAGGACATCACGCTGGAGATCAAGGATGCCTTCAACATCATCTCGCTCAGACGCGTGTTCAAGCGGGAGATCATCCGGGTATACCCCAAGCTGGTCCCCATCAAACACAAAGGATTCTCCCCCGGATTCGGGTCACTTGGCGAACGCAGGAACCTCTCCACGAATGAGGACCCCTACCACCAGAAGGAGCTCAAACTCTATACCCCAGGAGACAGCCTGAAGAAGGTGAACTGGAAGGTCTCTGCGAAGTATGGGGAGATTTTCGTGAAGATCGGGGAGAGCACAAGAGGGAAGAGTTTCCTCGTCATCCTGGACATGTCAGACCGGATCTACCGTCTTGACAAGGAAGGGGTCCACGAGGAGGCCATGGTGAGCTACGCGCTCTCTGTCTCGAAGGATATCCTGAAGAAGGGATATGAGCAGACCTTCGTGGTGAATGGCATGGAGACCAGGACCTTCGAGATCAACACGATCAAGGATTTCAACAACCTGATCGAGTATACCGTAGACAATGATTCAAGGGGCGACAGGGATATCGCCGACTTCATCTCCGACTGGAATGGAAGCAACCGGGACAAAGGGGGGATCCTCGTCTTCACATCGAACCTTTCCCAGGCGGCGAAAGACAGCATCAGGGAAATGAAGACCAGATCCAACAGTGTCAGTGTCTTCACCTTCGACGTGGAGAACAGCCTGGACCTCGCGGAAGGCGGGATTTCCCTGTACGTCATTGAAGGAGAGTTTTAAATGAGATACATCAAGGACCGGATCCTTTACTATATCCTGATATTCATCAATATGACGGTCTTCGCCGTTGTCATGGAGAAGGCTTATTACATCAGCGATTTCCATTTCCCGACAGTGGTCCTTTACAGCCTTCTTCCGGTTCTCCTCATCATCGGGCTTTTCGGGATGCTGAAGGAGGAGGACCACCGGCTGCCCTATATGGTCCTCGCTGTCCTTGCCATCATTCCCATCGTCTATCTGGTCAAGGACCTGGATTATGAGGTGCTGGACAAGTCCATTGGAGGGATCAACAGCGCCCTGACCTTTGATGGTCCCCTGGACTTCGAGATGTTCATCCCGCTCCTGAAGATCCTCATCATGGGGGGAAGCCTGCTGCTTTCCATCACGGTCTCGATCTTCCCATTCAACCTCATCATCGTGGACACGGGGATCATCTTCTTCCTCTGGGCTGTGGACTACTACAACCAGGCGGAGGAGCATATCCGGATGTTCCTTCCAGTCTGGGTCTTCTCGGTCCTCCTGTACAGGAGTTCCCTGCATGACGCGGAAACCAGGAACCTCCGGGTGAACAAGCGGGTGAGATTCCTGCAGGTGGCCGCGATGTCCATTATCGTGATGCTCACCATGTCCTTCGTCGACCTGGAGAAGAAAGGGGTCTATGCGGACAGGATCTGGTCCTATGTCAACGACATCCTGGTCCCGACGCTCTATATCGACGGAAGCGTCATCGATGACCCGTACACCCTGGCGTCCTCCGGATACAATGACGCAGAAAGTCAGCTTGGCGGCAATGTGTCCATCAACAACAACATCGTCCTGAATGCCAGGGGGGAAGAGGCCATCTACCTGAGGGGCTCCGTGAAGACCTCCTATACCGGATATTCCTGGTCAAAGGACTATATCGGTTATGAGGCAGGCGGACGTATCCAGAACGAGCGGATCAATGCCTTCAACCAGATCACCGCAGGTTCCAACAAGGCGGTGAAATCCCTGGAGATCCTTCCTGCCATGGATATGACCTCCACCCTGTTCAACAACATCTACACCAGGGAGGTCTATTTCTCGAACAACCTCTCGAGGGTTTTCTTCAACCGGGATTACCAGGTGTTCACAAGCAATCGGACCACCTCTGAAGACTACTACGTGAACTACTATGATGAAGCGACGGTAAGGACCTTCCTCATGACGAGGGCATTCCAGAACCCGGCAAGGGGCAGGAACCTCAAGTACCTCACCGTTCCGGACAGTGTACCAGAACGTGTGGAGGACCTTGTGGATTCCCTGGTCGATTCCAATGACAGCAACATCGAGAAGGCCAGAAAGCTCACTGACTACCTGAAAACAACCTTCGAGTACTCCCTCCGTCCCGGATCGACCCCGCGGAACAGGGATTTCATCGATTATTTCCTCTATTCCAGCAAGACGGGCTACTGTGTGCATTTCGGGACAGCGCTCACCATCATGCTGCGGATCGCAGGCGTCCCTTCCCGGTATGTGGAGGGCTTCAAGATGAGCGAGGAAAAGAACGATGCAGGAGAATTCATCATCAGGAACAGCGATGCCCATGCCTGGACTGAAGTCCTCGTCGATGAGGATAATGACCTCTGGGTCACCTTCGATGCGACAGGGACACCGCGTGAGCAGGAGAATCCGGAAATCGTTCCGGGGGCTCCCGGACCAGTGGATCCCGGTGAAGTCACCCCGGGAACCAATATCCCGGTGCCTACCCTCCCTGGTGGAGACAATGAGCCGGAAGACCCGGACATCCCGATCGGGAACGAGACACCGGTAGACCAGGTCAATTATGGACTGTATCTCCTCGCCCTCGCAGGCGGGATCCTCTTCCTCATGCTGCTCGTGAAACGGATCAGGCTCGAGATCGCCTTCCACAGCAAGTCCCTGAGGGATTTCCACGGGGTTGTCGTAAGCGCCCTGGACGACGCTTATGAATACAGGAAGAAGGGTGAGACCGACCTGGAATTTGCGAACAGGATCCATGACAGGGACATCCGGGAGACATTCCTAAGGCTGACCCATGAAGCCTACAGGGAGGTCTATGGAGGAGAGGCTGGAATCTTCCCGAAGAGACGGCAGTTCTATGACACCATCTACAAGCGGGTACGAAGGCTTCGCGGTCTTCCATACTATATCCTGAAACGTTATCTGGTCTAGGACCTTGAACAGAAGATAGGAGTGATTGGGCTTTAAGCCACTATGTATAAAATGATCTGTATCGACCTCGATGGTACGCTTCTTGGAAGTGACCACGGGATATCCGAAGAAAATATCCATGCCATCAAAAAAGCCAGGGAAAAGGGCGTCCTCATCGTCCTGGCGACGGGAAGGATGCACCAGAGTGCCCGCCTCTACGCGGAGCAGCTCGACATCTTCGACCCGATCATCTCCTCCAACGGTTCCTTCGTCAAGGAGCGGGAAGGGGACAGGGTCTTCTATGAACGAAACCTGATGAAGGCTGACCTGAAGTTCATCATCGACACCCTTGGAGCGTTCGGGGTAACCCCCAACTTCTACAACCATGGGACGATGTATGTCAAAGAGGTGAGGGACTTCGTCCTCCGCTATGAGGAGCTCCAGAAGAGCCTGCCGAAGGAGAAGAGCATCCTCATCCGGTACATCAACGACGGCTACAGCTATGATGATTTCATGGAACAGGACGGAGCAGGTGTCCAGAAGGGAATCTGCTTCCCGCCTGTCCATCTTGTGGACGAGATCAAGACAAGGATGCGCCTGAATACCGACCTCAAGGTCGTGAGTTCCGTGAGCTCCGGCATCAAGAACATCGAATTCACCTCCAGAGAGGCGGATAAAGGCCGTGCGGCCCTGGTCCTGGCGAAAGCTTATGGGATCAGGCCGGAAGAGATCATTTGCGTTGGGGACAGCGAGAACGACCTCACCATGCTGGAGGTAGCAGGACTGCCGGTCGCCATGGGAAATGCCATAGACGAGGTCAAGGCTGCTGCAAGGTACATCACGAAGGACAATGACAGCCACGGTGTGGCCCATCTCATCGAGAAATTCATCTTAAGAGGAGATCTGATTTAATTGCTCAATATCGTATTATTCCAGCCTGAAATTCCCCAGAACACGGGAAATATCGCCAGGACCTGCGTCCTCACGAATTCCCGGCTCCATATCGTGAAGCCCATGGGCTTCGAGATTTCCGACCGGACCGTGAGACGTGCCGGCCTGGATTACTGGCCTTTCCTTGAACTGAAGATGTATGACAGCTATGAGGAACTAAGGGAGAAATATCCTGACTCCAGGTTCTTCTTCTCGACGACCAAAGGCTCCGTCTTCCACACAGAGG
>DATISI010000400.1:0-10520 GCA_035581745.1 Clostridiaceae bacterium | reverse complement strand
GGAAATCGAAGGCATCGGGAAGAAGAAAGTGGAGCTGATCTACAATTCCTATATCAAGGGCAGGGAGGTCAAGAACATCATGGTGTTCCTCCAGTCCTATGGCGTCACGCCCAAACAGGCAATGAAGATTTACAAGGCCTTCGGTGAAGAGTCCATCAGACGGGTGAAGGAGAACCCCTACATCCTCTCTGAGGAAATCCCTACCATCGGGTTCAAGACAGCCGATATCATCGCGAGGAACCTGGGTATCCAGGTCGACTCTCCTTTCAGGATACAGAGTGGAATCAAATATCTGGTCAATGAGTTCTGTGCCCAGGGGAACACCTACATGCCAAAGCACCTGCTGCTTGCGGGTGGTGTGGAGAAACTCGAGGTCGGTGTGGAGCTTGTGGAGGCAAACCTTGTCCAGTCCGTCATGGAGAACAGGCTGGCCCTGGAGAAGGTCGGTGAGGAAGATGCGGTATTCACCATCCCTTACCTGTACAGTGAAGTCTCCATCACCAAGAGGATCCTGAGTCTCGCCCTTCAGGGCGTCAGGGAGCTGAAGATCGATATCGACAGGTATATCCATGAGTTCGAGATCGAGAACTGTATCGTATTCCATGGAAAGCAGAAGGAAGCGATAGAAGGCGCGATCAATAACGGGATCGAGATCATCACGGGCGGCCCGGGAACCGGAAAGACGACCATCATCAAGTGCATCCTCTACATCTTCGAACGTGAAGGACTGAAGGTGATGATGGGCGCGCCTACAGGACGTGCCGCGAAAAGGATGTCCGAAGCGACGCACCGCGAGGCCAAGACCATACACAGGCTTCTTGAGCTGGGCGTGTCGGATGACAGGGATGAGGACTATGAGACCGAGGATGACAAGTATCTGGACTGCCATGTCGTGATCATCGACGAGGCGTCGATGATCGATGTCATGCTGATGAACAACCTGCTCAAGGCCATCAAATCGGGTACGAGGCTGATCCTCGTTGGGGACGCTGACCAGCTGCCGTCTGTCGGTGCAGGTCGGGTCCTCGAGGACCTCATCGAAAGCACGGCTTTCAAGGTTGTCATGCTGGATTATATCTACAGGCAGGGAAAGGAATCCTACATCACCGTCAATGCCCATCGGATCAACAACGGACAGATGCCTTTCCTCAATGTGAAGGACAGCGACTTCTTCTTCATCGGCAGCGATAATTCCGAGGATGGCCTGAACAAGGTCATCGACCTCATCAAGACCAGGCTGCCGGGCTTCAACCGTTCCTGGGACAACATCAAGGACTTCCAGGTGCTCTCCCCGATGAAGAAGGGGGATCTTGGGGTATACAATCTCAATGAGGTGCTTCAGGATGTCCTGAACGGGAATGCGAAGAAGCACAAGTTCACCGAATTCCGTGTAGGGGACAAGGTGATGCAGACGAAGAACAACTACATGATCAAGTGGTCGAGGTCCATGAATCCGATATTCGAGGATGCTGGTGGACAGGGTGTCTTCAATGGGGATATCGGGTACGTCGTAGCCATCGATGATGAGGAAGAGAAGGTGACGGTGTTCTTTGACGAGGAACGCTATGTCACGTACGAGAATATGGAACTCGAGGAACTGGAACTGGCTTACGCCGTGACCATCCACAAGAGCCAGGGCAGTGAATTCAAAGTGGTGATCATCCCTGTGTTCATGGGACCGCCGCTGCTCATGAGCCGGAACCTCATCTATACCGGGGTCACCCGGGCAAGGGAACTCCTTGTCCTGGTAGGATCCAAACGTGCGCTAAGCTTCATGGTCGCGAATACGAAGACGTATGCCAGGCATACCTCACTCAAGGAGAGGATCAAATATATCGTCGATGGTGAACTGATTCAGAAAGACTAAGGGGATAACATGGATAAAGAAATCAACCGGAGAATTTTGTCGTGGTACGAGAATTCAGCGAAAAAGACACTGAACATCAAGACGGTTCCTTATCGGGGAGTGGAACCGCTTGTTGAGGTGAGCAAAAAATCAATCTCAGAAGGTGGGAGGATCCTCTATATCACGGGTGAGGACAAGGATGCGGTACTTCTCGTGGATGCGCTTGAAGAGGTGGGGATCGAGACTGTGGAGATCTGTCATGGCCATGAGACGGACAAGAGTCCATGTCTGGTCATCTGTGACTACACAGAAGCGCTGCGTATCATCGGCAAGTATGACCTTGTCATCTATGATGATGTCAACTCCTTTCCTTTCCACAGGAAACCCGAGATGCAGAGCCTCATCAGCTATATCTATCCGAAATGCCGGAAGGTCATCGCCTATTCCTTTGAGACGGTGTTCTTCAACGTGGAGACCGTGGAGGTCGCCCTCGCGGAATCGAAGAATTTCGTTTCTGAACCAAGGATCATCGAGACAAGGGTCAACCTTCTCGATGAGATTCCGACATCGATCTATGAATACCTGCTCTGGTTCATCTATGAGAAACGCAATGTGCTGATGGTGACCACAGACAGCATCATCTCGAGACGTCTTGTCCGCTATCTGTCGAAGATTGATGAATCCATAACACCTTATGTCGTTGATGTCAGCCATATCGGAAGACTGGGGATGCAGGAACTTGTCCAGCGGGAAGGTGGCCCTCATATCTTCGTCACCGACGACCTGGAGGATTATCTCAACGTTCCGGTGAACTTCGAGATCATCGTCCATGGGGCGGACAGTGACAGGTTCTCCTTCAGGGAACTCCTATTTTACTGCCTGAGAAGCGGTTACTTTGATGATGTCAATGGAGAAGTCATCCTCCTCTGCCAGAGCCAGACACCTGACATCGAGAAGACGAAGAGCATGACAAGATATTTCAACAAGGTGATATGGGACCAGGGCTACCTGAAAGGTTAAGGGCGGGGGTCCTTGACCTGTTCTATCCCAGACTGACGTGTCCGGTCTGCGGATGCTTCGGAGAAGGGCTCTGTCCGGAGTGCGGAAGCAGGTTGAGGAAATCCCAGGGGATGGTGGAAGCATCGGACGCGGATGAAAGCCGCATCGGTGTCTCCATGTATCTCCATGACGAGGTCACGACCAAACTGATCAACCGGTATAAACTGAAATCAGGATTCAATGCGCTGGATGTCATGGAAAAAAGTCTCACGCGGGAATACCTGGAATATATCGCGACCTTTGACCTGGTCTCATTCGCGCCATCATCGAAAGCTTCCTTGAAAAGGCTGGGGTTCGACCATGGCTGCCTTCTTGCAAAGGCGATTGCCAGGCGGTCGGGAGTTCCTCTAATACCTCTTTTCTCCCCACCTGAAACGGAACAGAAGCAGCTCGACAGGGAGGAGCGGAAAGAGAACGTCAAGACCATCACATTTCTTCAAAGTGTGGTGGAGAAAGGGAAAGTACCTGTCCTGGAAGGGAAACGCGTCCTGATCGTGGATGATGTCCTGACCACGGGGAGTACCATAGACTTCTGCAGTGAGCTTGTCCGTCGGGAAGGCGGAGAGCCCGAATACCTCACTTTCTCACAGGTATGAAGACCCAGGCAGGTGTGCCTGGGTCTTTTCTAATTGTGCGTGGTGGAATATGCTTTATTGTGCGGATTGATTCTGAGATTTATTTAACCGGACTATATACAACAGTGAATATTTTAACCATCCGGCTGAAATTGGTAGAAATGAGTGCAGAATATTCAAACTTCTTAATTGTGGATAAAGTTCTGTTCAATTGATTTAGAAAAAATAGTGAGATTGTGCAAAGCATAGAAAATCATACGTCCTTAGTATATAATAATTGGCATATGAATATGAACATTAGAAATCACTATTGCTGGCTTATAAAGCACATCTAGCATACCTGTATGTGTTTTGAGGGGGTATCACAAATGAAAGTCTTACTAATCCACAACAAGGACATAACCATGGAATACCTTGAAGACATTCTGGGAAGCAAATGTATCCAGGGAGAAGTGATTGTCGCGCTTCCGGATGCGTTCACGCTGGAGGTAATGCGCAATATCCATTTCGATATGGTGATCGGAAGCGTCCAGAAGACTTCCATCGGGGTGACTGAAGCTTTCCTTGGAAAAGTGAAGGGCATGGAGATCGGCGATGACATCTACACCTACATGGCGATAGAGAAAGAGACACTCAGCATGCTGAACCAGGATTTCCTCGATGTTGTCGATGATTTCATCTCACTTCCTCTGGACCGTGAAGAGTTCGGGTACAGGCTTGCGAAAGCTGCAAAAAAACTGATGAAACAAAATGGTGTCGTGTCCCAAACTGTCCAGGACGGAAATTCTCCTGTCCATATGGCCTCGGACGTGTCCTCACCTGATGTCAAAATCCTCGACAACAACCTCCCAGATGTCTCGATCAAGGATATTCTGGAGAGTGAACTGGTTGAACGTGAACTACTGGATCCTAAAAGCCTGTTTGCAGCCGATGAGGACTTCTCATTCATAGAGGCTGAAATCGAAGATTCTGAAGTTTCATTGGAAAGCGCGGAGCCTGTATTTGAGCTGCCTGTATCGGAAGCGGTTCAATACATCGATGCCGTCCTTGAGATCGAAGTCCATCCTGAAGGCAGCCTGAATGAAATCCAGATGGATGCCGGATTGCAATTCGAGACAGGAATCGAAGTCGATGCTGCAATGGAAGAAGAATCGGATGTAGTGCCTGAAGTAGAAGAAGTAGCTCTGGAAGTGGAAGAAGTAGAGACAGAAGCGGAAGAATTGGAAGAAGTGGAGATAGAAGCGGAAGAAGTGGAGATAGAAGCGGAAGAGGTGGAAACTGAAACCGTTGAAGTCGAAATGGAAGCGCATGAACTTGAAGTTGAAATCATAGTTGAACCTTCTTACGATGAACTGCTCAAGGCTAGAGAGCTCCGAAGACAGAAGGAGAAGGCGGAATATGAGAGACAGGAAAAGTTGAAGTGGGAAAGGATAGAGGAGGCTGCCCGAAGGGTTGCCGTTGAAAGCACCACACAGGAAGCGGTTGTCTCAGCATATGGGGAACAGGCCGTAGGTACGGTAATTACGATGGGTGCCGTGTCGCATGATTACCCTCCGGTCGTGGAGGATGTCCCTTCCTACCATGATCAGGTTGTTCGTGCAGCAACAGCAGGCATCGTGGAATCCACATCAGGCTTTATGCAGGAAGCGGAGGCCTCAGTGCCGTTGACGGAGATACAGATGGAAGAGATTCCATGTGAGCCGTCCTATGAGGACCTTGTCCGGGAAAGGGAACTGCGTCTCCAGAAAGAACAGGAAGAGGCGAGACGACAGTCCATGGCGAAGAAATTCAGTGGATTCAACCTGGAGAGTGAGGGGGAAGAGGAAACAGTCCTGGATGTCCCGGCGGCTACGATTGCGGTCATGGCTGAGGAACACAGGACCAGTTCCAAAGCGGAGACAATCCAGGAAGAAATCGACCTGCTCAAGCATCTTCGAAAAGACTATAATGTAAAGACGACAAAGATAAACACCGCGAAATTCAAAAAGGAAAAGAAGCATAACGCTGAGAAGCGACAGAAGAAGGAGAACAAGTCAAACGGGATCCTCTTGAAAGTGTCCAGGGTGTTCCTGTTCCTTCTCCTCGTGGCCATCACCACGGTAGTTGTATTCTACTTCACCGGAAGGTTCGAAGGTGGGGTTCCCATCGTGATCAACCTGGATTCCCTGAGCAACCTCTGGGGATGGCTGAAGTAGATTCTCCAGCATTTTCCGAGGCCTGTTATAAATAAGTCTTGATAATTCCGAGGACTTTAACTATAATAGGGAGATGAAAGTTAAGTTTGTGGTTGCAAGTCCAAGCCAGTCGCAGGCAAAAGGATCCACGTAAGCCAGACAAAGTCTGGTAATCATGGTGCGGTTTAGATGTTAGTCCTGCCAGAAATGAGAGGGTTAGTAGTGAGAGGTTAATTCCGAGTAGCAAAAGCTCCAGCAGGCGAGTGTGGGGTCAAAGACCAGGTCAATTAGCTTTCAGATAGGCAGTGTCGCAAGATGCTGCTTTTTCTTTTTGCCCAGATGAGGAATCGAGACGGTTTGATCATGAAGAAAATTGTTATTATAATAACGATGTAAACGTTGCAATTGTTATATTTTAGATTCATTCCAAATTTGATGTCCAAGATTCATTTGAAGGTGAAAAAAACTTCAAGAAAGTCGTGTTTTTCGTAAAACTTTATTTTCATGGCAAACTGTTATAAATACTAGTACAGTGTACGTTTTAATGAGAAAATGCCTAAAAACTGTTATATATTTAATGGGAATCTGTTTTTTAAGAAAAATAAAAATACATGTTGATGAAAAAGTCAATAGAAAACTTTAATTTATTGAATATTCTGAAATAAATATGGCCTTGTAAAATACTTAACAAATACGCGTGTGTATTGTATACTTACATGGTAACGAAAGAGAAGAAAAAACCGGGTGACCGGACAGATGATGAGGAGGAATTGCATTGTTTAAAGAATGGGAAGGTTTTGTCGGTGGTGACTGGCAGGATGAGATCAATGTACGTGATTTTATCCAGAAGAACTACACGGTATACGAAGGGGATTCAAAGTTTCTTGTGGGACCTACTGAGAATACCAGAAAGGTATGGGAAGTTTCCTCCTCACTGATCGTGAAGGAAGTCAAAGAAGGAATTTTAGGGGTCGATACAGAAAGGATTTCTGGTATCAACAACTTTGAGGCAGGATATATTGACAGGGAGCACGAGTCCATCGTAGGACTCCAGACAGATGCTCCGCTCAAGAGGATCATGAACCCTTACGGCGGATGGAAGATGGTCGAGCAGTCCCTCGAGGCCTATGGCTACGAGGCGAGCGAGGAAATCGTGAAGAACTTCCCGGCTTTCAGGAAGACCCACAACGCTGGCGTTTTCCATGCTTACACGGATGAGACAAAGGCGGCAAGGTCCTCAGGACTGATCACCGGACTTCCGGATGCCTATGGAAGAGGAAGGATCATCGGTGACTACAGGAGGATTCCGCTTTACGGAATCGACAGGCTCATCGCGGACAAGAAGAAAGACCTGAAGAATGCGAAGGGACCGCTCCTTGACGAGCTGATCAGACACCGTGAGGAACTCAACGAACAGATTGTTGCCCTGAATGAGATCAAGGCCATGGCTGCAAAGTATGGCTATGACCTCTCGATGCCGGCGAAGAATGCCCAGGAGGCCGTACAGTTCCTCTATTTCGGATACCTTGCAGCAGTCAAGGAGAACAACGGCGCAGCGATGTCCCTTGGAAGGACAAGCACCTTCCTCGACATCTATATCGAGAAGGACCTGAAAGCCGGCGTGATCACAGAGGACTTCGCACAGGAACTTCTTGACCAGTTCATCATCAAGCTGAGACTGGTGAGACACCTGAGGACACCGGAATACAACGACCTGTTCGCGGGAGACCCGACATGGGTGACAGAATCACTGGCAGGCGTAGGAATCGATGGAAGGCCGCTTGTCACCAAGTCATCCTTCAGGTTCCTGCACAGCCTGATCAACCTTGGAACGGCTCCAGAGCCGAATATGACTGTCCTGTGGGCACAGGAGCTTCCAGAGAACTTCAAGAAGTACTGCAGCGAGATGTCCATCCTGACAGACTCCATCCAGTATGAGAACGACGATATCATGAGACCTGAATATGGGGACGACTATGCCATCGCATGCTGCGTATCCGCGATGAAGGTCGGCAAGCAGATGCAGTTCTTCGGCGCACGCTGCAACCTCGCGAAAGCACTGCTTTATGCGATCAATGGCGGAGTTGACGAGAAGACAGGAAAGACAGTCATCAAGGGCCTGGAGCCCATCAAGGATGACGAACTCGACTATGAGGTCCTGAGAGAGAGGTACCTGAAGGTCCTGGAATATGTCGCAGAACTCTACGTCAACACCATGAATGTCATCCACTACATGCATGACAAGTATGCTTACGAGGCAGGACAGCTCGCGCTCCATGATTCAGAGGTACAGAGGCTCATGGCCTTCGGTGTCGCTGGTCTGAGCGTTGCGGCCGACTCCCTTTCCGCGGTGAAGTATGCCAAAGTGAAGACCGTCAGGAATGAAGGCGGACTTGCGATGGACTTCGATGTCGAAGGAAACTTCCCCAAGTTCGGAAACGATGACGACAGGGTGGATGACATCGCTGTGGCCCTCGTCGAGAAGTTCGCTGCAGAGCTCAAGAGGCACAAGACTTACAGGGACGCGAAGCATACGCTGTCCGTCCTGACCATCACCTCGAACGTGGTCTATGGGAAGAAGACCGGTTCCACTCCGGATGGAAGGAAAGCAGGCGAAGCCCTCGCACCAGGAGCGAATCCGATGCATGGAAGGGACCTTGAAGGCGCACTGGCCTCCCTGAATTCCGTAGCGAAGATCCCTTATATCGGAAACTGTGAGGACGGCGTATCAAATACCTTCTCCATCGTTCCAGACGCACTTGGAAAGACAGAGATCGAAAGGGTCAACAACCTCGCCTCCGTACTGGATGGCTATTTCGCACAGGGTGCACATCACCTGAACGTCAACGTCCTGAACAGGGCGAAACTGATGGATGCCATGGAGAATCCTGACAAGTACCCTACACTCACCATCAGGGTGTCAGGCTATGCGGTTAACTTCAGCAGGCTTTCAAGAGAGCAGCAGATGGAGGTCATCTCAAGGACATTCCACGAGAAGATGTAAGAATCAGGACATTAAGGAGAGGCTTCGATTGGAGCCTCTTTCCCAATAATGCGAAACTTTGTCCCTGAACGTGCCCTGATGTCTGTATGGCCATGTTTCTCTTTGGTTTTATGCGGTTTTACGATATGATAGGAAAAAGATCAGCGAGGTGAGACAATGAAAGGAAGAATACATTCTGTCGAAAGCATGGGGCTTGTCGATGGCCCTGGAATAAGGGTTGTCGTGTTCCTTCAGGGATGCAAGCTGAGATGCCTGTACTGCCATAATCCGGACACCTGGCTCATGGGTGGGGGAGAGATGGTGGAACCGGAGGAACTGCTCAAAAAAATCAAGAGATACAGACCCTACTTCGAGAAGTCAGGGGGAGGCGTCACTTTTTCTGGGGGAGAACCCCTGATGCAGCCTGAGTTCCTTCTGGAATGTCTGAAGCTGTGCAGGAAAGAGGGCATCCACACCGTTCTGGATACTGCAGGATATGGATTCGGGGACTACAGGGAAATCCTGGCGAATACGGACCTTGTCCTTTTTGATATGAAACACATCGACCCGGAGAACTATCTCATGCTCACGGGACGCTCAGGAGAGACCGCATGGAGATTCCTGGATGCCGTACAGGAGGCTGGGGTGAAGATGTGGGTGCGGCACGTTGTCGTGCCAGGCATCACAGATGGTGAAGGCCATATCCGGAAGCTGGCTGCCAAGCTCAAGCCCCTGAAAGGGGTCATCAAGGTCGAGCTTCTTCCATATCATACCCTTGGGCAGAACAAGTACGAGGAGATGAACATCAGGTACAAGCTCGACGGCGTCGAAGCCATGGACAGGGACGCGTGCGAACGCCTTTCGGATCTGCTCTTCGAAGAGCTTGGAGAGGATTATTACCTGCAATCGAACAGGTAGACAGTGAATTACACCCAAATGAAAAGACCCCGGCAATGCCGAGGTCTTTCAATTTCTTTACGCTTCTTCGAACTGAGTCTTGTCGACTCCGCAAAGTGGGCAAACCCAATCCATTGGAAGATCATCAAAGCTAGTTCCAGGAGCAACTCCGTTTTCTTCGTCACCTACTGCTGGATCATAAACGTATCCGCAAACTGTACAAACATAACTCTTCATATTCATTCCTCCTATACGATTATGTTAATAATCCAATTAAACCGATGTTCATGAAATCGATGCTTAATGAAATTAATAACTTAACTAAATTATAGAGTAGACTCACCGCTCTTTCAATAGCAAATGTGACCCTTCACAGTTTATTCTCATATCATATTTTGAATATGGCTGAATTAGCATGGATATATAGCGTGAAGGTATCGGAAAGCTATAAGGATCTTGATATGGGAGATGACTGGAGCCCGGCATGTCACAAGGCCACAATTTTACTTTGCATCGCGTGTCAGGACGGGGAAGGAAATGCTATAATAACGGAGGAAGGACATGAGGTCCTTTTAGCTTCCCTATAGGGAAGCCTTTCTGCGTCCATTTTGGATATACATGAGGTGAATGATGTTAAGCAACCTGACCAGCCGTCTGGATGAGGACGGCAAGAAATTCTATAAGATCCTCCTGACCATCTCGATTCCAATCGTCATCCAGAATTTCCTGACATCCTCCGTGAACATGGTGGACAATCTGATGATCGGAAGACTTGGTGAGGAATCTATCGCGGCTGTCGGTGTGGCGAACCAGATGTTCTTCCTCTACAGCCTGATCTGCTTCGGCCTGAACAGCGGGGCATCGATCTTCTATGCGCAATATTACGGCAGCAAGGACCATGGCAGCCTTCATCGGTACATGGGGATGGCGATGGTTCTTGGACTCTTCGCGTCCCTGGCATTCTCCGTGCTTGCCATCATCTTCCC
>DATISI010000399.1:0-3206 GCA_035581745.1 Clostridiaceae bacterium | reverse complement strand
AAGATGAAAAAGAAAGTATTGATTCCATTACTCGTAGCAGCATTTGTCGTTGTAGGGGTATTCACATTCAAGAACTATTCCGCCTATGCAACGGAAGGCGTGACTGGGGCACCAAGCGTGAACAGTTTCGTCAGAGGCATGATGGGTGGAAGAGGCGGACGTGGCATGATGAACGGGAACACGGAGTTTGGAAGCACAGACTTTGATGGAAGTGGTGGCTTCGGTGGACGCGGCATGATGAACGGGAATACCGGCTTTGGTGGACGTGGCATGATGGGAAACCTTGACCTGACAGACGCACAGTTCGAACAGGTCGAAGACCTGAGAGAGCAGATGTTTGAAATTAGAGAGACCTTCTATGAAGAGAACGAAGAAGTGAGAGAAGCCCTGGTCACTGCCATTGACGCAGCAGACAAGGAAGCCATCCTTTCAAACTATGACAAGTTCATCGTCCTTCATGATGCACAGTACGAGAAGATGACCCCACTAAGAGACCAGCTTCATGAGATCACAGGCGTCGAGATTCCAGAAGACAGGGGAGACTACTTCAAGACTGATGCAGACGAACTGATCACTGCGCTTAGAGCAGAAACAGACGAGACCAAAATCAAGGACATCGCTGAAGACCTCGAGGACCTCTTTGGATATGGAAGAAGAGGCCAGGGATTCGGAGCGGGCAGAGGCGGATGCCGTGGCGGAGCAAGGTTCAACCAGGACTCAGCTTCAGATGACATCTAATCTGCTAGTGAAAAGATAGGAACAGGAAGTTAAAGACCTCCAAACAAAGTACCCCTGAGCCTGCTCAGGGGTACTTTGAATATCATGAGAAGCAGGACGGGGGAAAAAGTCCCTTGATTCCGGGATTCCTTGGAATTCCACCAGAAATGCATTATGATGGAAACAAGGAATGGAAATCCCTTAGGATACAGGAAAGAGAAGGAGTGGACACGTATGGACAGGCTGATTTATGCCGCGGACGATGAAGAGAATATCAGGGTGCTGATCAGATCCTTCCTGGAGAAGGAAGGATTCGAAGTGGTCACTTTCCCGGATGGGGAAGCCCTTCTGGAACAGTTCAGGACAAAACCCTCGGACCTTGTGGTCCTTGACGTCATGATGCCAGGGCGGAATGGGTTCCTCATCTGCCAGGACCTCAGGTCGCTCAGCAATGTCCCGATCATCATGCTGACGGCGAAGACCTCGGATGCGGACTTCATCGCAGGCATCACCCTGGGCAGCGATGACTACATGACCAAGCCTTTCAGCCCCATGGCGCTTGTGATGAAGGTCAGGGCGATGTTCCGCCGTGTGGAGATGGACAGGGAAGAGGTCGAACCGAAGCTCCTCAGCTTCATGGATATCTCCATCGACCACCAGAAGAAGGAAGTCCGGGTGAAGGACAATGCCGTTGAGCTCGCACCAAACGAGTACAGCCTGCTGAGGTATCTGGTCGAGAACCAGCACAGGGCGGTATCCCGGGAAGAGCTCCTGGACAAGGTATGGGGCTACACCACGGCAGTGGAGACAAGAGTGACCGACGACACCATGAAGCGGCTGAGAAAGAAACTTTCCGGCAGCGATGTGGTGATCGAAACCGTATGGGGATATGGGTTCCGGATGAGGACCAAGGAGTAAAGGCATGCAGAAAAAAGGAATCAGAAGCAACTTATTCATCTATTTCTCCTCCGCCATGGCGGCGATCCTCCTCATTGTGATCGTGGCCTTCAACCTTGCGAGCGCCGGACTGACCCAGAGACAGGCGGAGAGTCAGCTGAGGGAAGCCTATGATGCGGTGACGAGGAGACAGGCTTCCGGCATGGGCATGGGTCACATGGATGACAGTATGCGGTCAAACGCATTCCGGATGGCGATCCGGCAGGGCAATGTCTTCTCTGATGTGGAGACTGTGGTCGTGGACAGGTCCCTGAACATCATCAATGGAAGCACATCAGACGAATCCGTCAGGGACATCGTGGACCAGTCGAAGGAAGACCTTGCAGGGGTAAGGGAAAAGGAGATCAGGACCGTGGAGACGGATACCGGCTCCTACTTTGTGCAGCTCATCCCCATCAGTGATGGAGGCGACCAGTTCCTTCTTGCCTTCGTCAACATGAGCAAGTTCAGGGACATCTCCAGTGGCTTCCAGCGGATCCTCATCATGGTCATCCTGCTCGCTCTGTTGATCACCGTCATCTTCGTCGTCTTCCTGACGAAGAGCATCGTGAATCCGATCTACAAGCTGAGAGGGCTCGCCCTGCGGATTGGAGACGGTCATTTCAAGGGTGAGGACTTCAATTTCCAGGAGAAGGAGCTGTCCGACCTCAATGACAGCATGAACGAGGCTGCGCGGAAGATCAGCGAGTACAATGAGAACCAGAAGATCTTCTTCCAGAATGTCTCCCATGAACTGAGGACTCCACTCACCTCCATCGAAGGCTATGCGGAAGGGATCAAATACGGTGTATTCAACAACATCGAGGCGAGCGATGTCATCCTTGCCGAAAGCGAGAAGCTGAGCGGCCTTGTAGAGGACATCCTCTTCATGTCGAAGATGGAGAGCATGACTGAGGAACACCGGGAGAAGACCATGACCGACCTTTCGGAGATCCTGAGGGAATCTGTGGATCGTGCCGCATCTTCCGCGAGGAAGAATGGGAAGGAAATCCAGTTGAAGGAGATCGAGAAAGGCCTCCATGCCCTGGTCAATACCGAAGAGGTCCTTCGTGCTGTGGACAACGTCCTGAGCAATGCCATCCGTTATGCCTCCTCCACCGTGAGCGTGTCCCTTGTCATGGAAAAAGGGCATGGTGTCATCCGAATCGAGGATGACGGACAGGGCATCGAGGCGAAAGACCTTCCCCATATCTTTGAGCGCTTCTACAAGGGGAGCAAGGGCAACCATGGAATCGGCCTCTCCATCGCGGAGACGGCGGTGAAAAGGCATAAGGGAACGATCAAAGCCGAGAATACCGGAAACGGTGCCAGATTCAGCCTCTCCCTCCCACTGGGAAGTTGAGAAGGTCTGTACCGGAACCAGGACCTGACGATATGGCCATAGGATGCCGTATTCTGTCCGTAATCAGAGTCGGTTCCAGACCGTAGGAAGGATGTCCACAGGCGATGAAGCCATCGTATGCGGACATCCTTCTTTGTCGTCGTGAATCTAAGAAATCTGAAGACCCATCTTGAAGGGGCTTTGTGATGAT
>DATISI010000398.1:0-2093 GCA_035581745.1 Clostridiaceae bacterium | reverse complement strand
TATGAGGTCATTTCACCAGTTCTTTTCGCAGATTCCTGATGTCCTCCACCATGATCCAGTCATCCATAGATGCCGACCTTTCGTAGGTGAAGGGCTCGACAGGCGTCACCTTTCCGACCGCGACCAGGCAGAGGTACCTTTTCCCGGTCCACCGCTTTTCCTGCTCCGGCGTGAGCCTAAGCCCCTTGACATTCTCCTCAAGGACCCTTTTCGACGCCTCAGGTGTCAGTTTCTCGGAGTTCCATACCGTGGCCACTTCTGCGCGGGCACGGATGACCCCTTCTCCATCATTCTCCAGGAGATAGAGCGCGTCCCCTTCAGTCACCCGTCCATGCGGAAGCTTCCTTCCCGCCGCGCCTCTGAGGATCATGGTCTTCTCTCCACTCAGAAGCTTCTCCAGCTCCTTCGCTTTCGAATCACAATAGACGATATGGTCCATCCTGCCTCCCCCTTTCTTCAAGACTACTTTCCTGCTTTCCTTCAATCACGACTTCTTTCCTCAACGACTTCTTTCCTCAACGCCTTCCTTTCTTCACACCTTCCGGATTGTCCATGAGGGTTTCCTGTCTGATTCCCTCCGAGACGGATGCCCTATGGTTTCCAGGTCATCCTCAGGAATCCATTGTCCCTTATCTTCTGTTGGAGGTCAGAGGAGGGTGAAGAACTGCCAGTTGGCAAGCAGTGCGATGAGTGCTGCAAGTACCGGGACAACGCTCAGATAAGCGACCCTCTGGACCCGGGACAGTTCCGCTTTCTTCCACTTCCTTACAAACACCGCACTGATGAGGATGGCGGCCGTCGCCAGCGGATAGTTCAGGAGGATATGGATCCTCATCTCCTCGAAGGACCTGTAGTTGTTTGTCAGCATCCTCACCGCAAGCAGACCATTGTTCAGGATCAGGAGAAGTCCGCAGATCACCAGAGCAACGAGCAGGATCCGCAAAGGCTGGGCTTCGTAACGCCTCTTTTTCCGACTCATCTCACGGTACAGTCTTCCGATGAAAAGGGAGATAAAGGCACCCAGGAAATATGCCGTTCCCGCCTCGGCGACAAAAAGGCTTGTCGCAAGCCAGGTCGTCGACCGTCCGGGCGGCAGAGGAAGGAAATCACCGGAGAGCCGCTGTACAACGCCATCACGCACATCGAAGTACACCTTGCTGAAATGATGCTCGAAAATCGTTCCCTGCGCTTCCAGACGTTCGAACATGTAAGGGCTTGTCTGCACCATGGTGGCCGACTGACCAGCCATGCGGATCTCGATACGGCTCGGATCCAGGGCCTGGACTTCCAGCATGGAGAAGAATCCATAAAGCTCAAGGAATCCGGAATGCATCCTTCTTGCCGGGACATAGGTTCCATCAACCTCGCTGGCATCCGGTAGCCCGTCTCCGGGAACGGGCTCGGCCGGTTCCTTTTTCCCCAGGAGCGCTTCGGTCAGCCCTGATGTGATGGGAATCTCACTAGCGGCATTGGTGAGCACGATGACGCCGAACCTCTCTTCCGGAACGATGTTCATCTGTGCGGAGAACGAGGCGGTGTTCCCACCATGTCCAAAACCCTTTGTTTCACCATCCCATTCGATGAATCCATGGGCGAACCCGGTCATGCCCGGTCCCATGCGGAGGGTCTGTGTGAACATCTCGTCGTATGTGTCTTCGTTATCAAAGACCACGCTGCGTTCTCCATCAGGAGGCATGAGGGCTATGGCGAAGCGGGCAAGGTCCTCTGCTGTCCCGTTGATCCCTCCAACGGGATAGAGCGGGATATAGCTCCATGGACCAGGGATGAATTCCGCGGGAGACCGGACGAGATAGCCTTTCGCCTTGTGTTCCAGAAGCTCCGGTTTGTCGGTAAGATTCGGGTGAGCGGATGTGATTTGCATGTCAAGGGGCTTGAATATCTCCTCCCTCAGATAGTCAAAGAAAAGCACGCCAAGCTTCTCTTCCGCGATATGGGCAGCCAGGGCGACGGCATAGTTCGAATACGAGCTGACCTGGCCTGGTTCATAGACCTGGACCGGCTGACATTCCACAAGCGCTTCCTCCATGGTGAGGTGGTCCCTTGTCGAAGGAAGCACGACATCGAAGAGGTAG
>DATISI010000397.1:0-3716 GCA_035581745.1 Clostridiaceae bacterium | reverse complement strand
TGGGCGATGATACCCCTCTATAGGAAATATCAAATAAGCCTCTGCGGTCCAGGAAAACTAGTTTCCTGGACCGCAGAGGCTTATTTTTTTTGACTCAAAGTACCACAGGCTCCATACCGGATCCCATACGTCGCACTTAGTTATTAAGGGATTCCTCCACACACGGATTCCTGAAAGCTGTGGATAAAAGCCCAACCCATGTGGAGGAATAAGCTGAAGGGTGGGTGGAGAGACATCAGGTCATCTGATGAGAAAATCTGTGTGCGAGGTGTCGGGATAGTTGACGTATCCGATGGAAAATCGTCGCTTTTGGCGACGACATCTGTGTCTGATGTGGCGATAAATAGGGTTTTATAAGGGTTTTCGGGTTGGCACAGGGATTGCTTATAGAAGATTGTCGATGGAATTGCTTACGAAATAAAAGGGGGGAAATTATGGAAAGACTGGCAATAATGGGGGTTGGATCATTAGGGACGATACTGGGCGCGCACATCGCCCAGACGGGAAGACAAATCGACCTGATCGACGTCAATAAGGCGCATGTGGAGGCGCTGAACCGGAATGGCGCACGGGTCATCGGAAAGAAGGAGATGACCGTACCGGTGCATGCCCTGACACCGGATGAGATGGAAGGGACTTACGACCTCGTCTTCTACATGACCAAGCAGACCTACAACGAGACAGCGTTCGCGCAGCTTGCGCCGCACGTGGGGGACCATACCATCATCTGCACACTGCAGAACGGGATCCCGGAAATCGCAGTCGCGGAAGTTTTTGGGGAAGCGCGGACGATGGGGGCACCAGTAGGCTGGGGAGCCACCTGGGTGGAGCCAGGCGTTTCAAGGCTCACGACAGATGTGGAGGAGATGTTCTTCACGCTCGGTACCGTGAGCGGAGGGATCACGCCTGAGGTCCATGAAATCAAGGAAATCCTGGAGTGCATGTGTCCGGTGGAAATTTCAACAAGTCTCATGGGCCTCAGATGGGGGAAACTCCTGATGAATGCCACATTCAGCGGAGTCTCCACCGCGCTCGGATGCAAATTCGGGGAAGTCATGGAAAATGACAGGAGCTTCCGGGTCCTTCAGATGGTCGGGAAAGAGTGTATCGATGTCAGCAGGGCGGCGGGAATCCGCATGGAACCCTCACATGGATTCGATTTCGACCAGCGGCTGGATTATTGGGATGAGCCGAGCAGGCTCGAGGCGGAAAAGGCGTACAGGTTCTTCTGGAAGCCCCATCTCGAACTTGTGGCGAGCATGCTCCAGGACCTCCAGAAGGGCAGGAAGTGTGAGATTGACGCCATCAATGGTGTCGTGTGCGAGACCGGACGGAAATTCGGGGTGCCAACGCCAATGAATGACAAGGTGGTCGAAATCATCAAGAAGATCGAGAACGGCGAACTACGCTATGAATTCTCAAATCTCGACCTTTTCGGGATCTGAGCAGACAGAACAAATGAAACCATATGTAGGAGGAAAGAAATGAGAACAGCAATTTTGGGAGCAGGCTCCCTCGGAACCATCATGGGTGCAGTCGTATCGAAGAACGGTGGCGATGTCGTGCTTGTGGATTCGTACAAGGCGCATGTGGATGCCCTGAACGAGAAGGGTGCAACCGTAACCGGATATCTTGACCTGAAGAACATCCCTGTGAAGGCGATCACGCCGGACCAGATGGAAGGCATCTACGATGTGGTCATCGTGCTTCTGAAGCAGACCGCCAATGCGGTGGCGCTGAGGAACCTGCTACCGTTCATCAATGAGGACAGCGTGGTATGCACGCTCCAGAACGGTATTCCGGAAGAAGCGGTGGCAGAGATTGTCGGCAAAGACAGGACCGTCGGCGGAACCGTCGGCTGGGGAGCAGGCTGGATTGCGCCTGGCGTCTCCCAGCTCTACACCAAACCGGAACATATGAGGATCGAGATTGGAAGCCTGGATGGCGCCATCACAGAAAGGGTGAAGCGGGTGGAAGCCTTCCTCAAGCTGGCTGGCGATGTGGAAATCAACACCAACCTGCTTGGGATCAGATGGTCGAAGCTTCTCATGAACAGCGCGCTCAGCGGAATGTCGGCGGCACTTGGCTGCACCTTCGGCGAGATCATCGATGATGAGAAAGCGGTACGCTGTGCAGCGCACGTGGCAGATGAGCTCCTCAGGGTAGCGGAACTCAAAGGCATCGCGCTGGAAGTCATCATTCCAGGAAAGGACTTCAATGAACTGAAGTTTGACGACGAGGCGGGAAGGGACCATGCGGTGGAATTCTTAAGGGATGTCTACGATGTGCACAGACCGCAGAAGGCCAGCATGATGCAGGATATGGAGAAGGGCAGGCCATGCGAGATCGACTTCATCAACGGCATCGTCTCAGAGAACGGTGACAGGTACGGACTGGAAACCCCGTTCAACGACCTGATTGTGACAATCGTGAAGGAGTTCGAAGCTGGAAAGATTCCATTCCCGACGATGAAGAATCTCGAAAGGTTTTCCGTTCCCGAACTATAATATTTTGAAAATCAAACAGAAATACTCCATAATAATAAAGAGAAAAGAGGGATACAGTGTTAGGAATAATTGGGCTATTAATCGCAATCTTGGTTCTGGGCGTACTCGCCTATAAAGGTGTGGGGGCTTTGCCGCTCACCATCGCCGCAGGTCTTGTCGTTGTCCTTACCAATCAGATGAATCTATGGGAATCCTTCTCGGAATTCTACATGACCGGATTCCTGAACTTCTTCAAGAACTACTTCTTCATCTTCGCGGCTTCGGCGCTCTATGCCAAGCTGATGGAGAAATCCGGAGCGGCGGTGGCCATAGGCTACAAGTTCGTCGACTGGTTCGGCTCCAAACGGGCAGTCCTGATCGTCTATCTCATCACCGTTGTCCTTACCTATGGCGGTATCAGCCTCTTCGTGGCGATTTTCGCAGTCACGCCGATCATCATGGTCCTCTTCAAGGAAGCGGATATCCCAAGACGCCTCGCCATCGGTGTCTTCGTCGCAGGGTCCGCGACCGTCAGTATGACGGCCATGCCTGGAACTCCGGCGCTCACGAACGTCATCCCCACGAGGTTCCTCGGAACCTCCATCACAGCGGCACCTACGCTCGGCATCATCGCGACCGTCATGATGTCGATCATGATCCTTGTTTACCTGAAATGGGAAGAGGCAAGGCTCAGGAAACTGGGCGAGCATTTCACCTATATTCCTGGAACTGACCAGTCCATGTATGAAGTGGACAGGAGCACGCTTCCATCCGCAACGCTTTCTTTCGTCCCACTGGTTATCGTCATCGGGATGATCATTGGACTTAAAGGGACCATCCCCAACGCCGCTGCGCTGATCGTCCTTGCGATGCTGACCGCATCTGCAGCAGCCCTGATCTTCTTCTGGAACAGGATCAAGGACAAGAAACTGACCATCAATGCAGGACTCGGAAGCGCCATCGGCGCCATCGCAGGACCGTGTGCGGTCGTCGGATTCGGAACCCTTGTCCAGCAGTCACCTGCCTTCATCGATGTGGTGGCCTGGATCAACGGCTTCCAGATGAACCCTTACTGGACAGGAACCATGGCGACAGCCATCATCTCTGGAATCACGGGTTCCTCCTCAGGCGGACTCACCATCACCCTGCAGACTTTCGCGGAGCAATTCAAGGCCTCAGGCGCGAACCTGCCGATCCTCCACAGGCTCATTTCCATCGCGGCAGGAAGCC
>DATISI010000396.1:0-6195 GCA_035581745.1 Clostridiaceae bacterium | reverse complement strand
AGCTCCTCCAGCCGTCTCAGGCTCTGCGCGTCCTTCTCCTTCTGCATCGAGACTTCCTCGATTTCCAGGACCATGATGTCCCGCTTGATCTCGTCAAGCTCCGTGGGCATGGAGTTCAGCTCCGTCTTGATGAGGGCGCAGGCCTCGTCGACCAGGTCGATGGCTTTGTCCGGGAGGACCCTTTCGGTGATGTAGCGGTGGGAGAGGATGGCGGCCTGGATAAGCGCCGAATCCGTGATTGTCACGCCGTGATAGATCTCATACCGCTCTTTCAGTCCCCGAAGGATGGAGATGGTCTCCTCCACGCTGGGTTCGTCCACCATGACGGGCTGGAACCTACGCTCCAGGGCGGAATCCTTCTCGATATGCTGCCTGTACTCCGTGAGCGTCGTCGCGCCGATGCACCGTAATTCACCCCGCGCAAGGAGAGGCTTCAGCATGTTCCCCGCATCCATGGAACCTTCGGCTTTTCCCGCGCCGACGATGTTGTGCAGCTCGTCGATGAAGAGGATGATCCTTCCCTCGCTCTTGCGGACCTCGTCCAGGACGGCTTTCAGCCGCTCCTCGAACTCGCCCCGATACTTCGCCCCTGCGACCAGCGCGCCCATGTCGAGGGAGAAGATGGTCTTGTCCTTCAGGGTATCCGGGACATCCCGGCT
This sequence comes from Clostridiaceae bacterium, assembly GCA_035581745.1. Lineage (GTDB taxonomy): Bacteria > Bacillota > Clostridia > Clostridiales > Clostridiaceae > Youngiibacter. Next base: position 5,536 of record DATISI010000396.1, on the reverse strand, counting down.
GACGATCCGCTGCGCAAGGCCTTCCACGACCGCGGTCTTTCCGACACCGGGCTCTCCGATCATGACCGGGTTGTTCTTGGTCTTCCTGGACAGGATCCGGATGGTATGGCGGATCTCCTCGTCCCTTCCGATGACAGGGTCAAGCTTGTTCTCCTTCGCGAGCTTCACGAGGTCTGTGCCGTATTTCGTGAGGGCCTCATAGGTATCCTCCGGATTGTCGCTGTCGACGGTGCGGCTTCCCCTGACCATGCGCAACTGAGCTAGGAAGGAATCCCTTGTGATGCCCAGGGTCAGGAACTGGTTCTTCAGGGCAGGGGAAGCATGCTCGATGAGAGAGAGCATGAGATGCTCCACACTCACAAAGCGGTCGCCCATCCGCTCCATCTCCTTCTCCGCGATGACCAGCACCTGGTTCGCTTCCCTGGAAAGGGAAGGTTCTGATGTAGAGCCAGACACCTTGGGCTTCATCTCGACACTCCGTTTCACCCATGCCCTGAGCGCACCGGCATCCACCTTCATGGTCCCGAGGATCCTGGGGATGAGACCATCCCTGTCCTCGAGCAGCCCTGAAAGGAGATGCTCCGTGTCAAGCTGGGAGTTGCCATATTCCATGGCGAGCCTTGCCGCTTCCTGTATGGCCGCGAGGGCCTTCTGCGTATACTGTTCCGGGTTCATAAAACCGCCTCCTCTGTGATTCTTTCCTTGGGGATCCCGCTGTGCTCCAGCCTGATTTTTAAACAGGTGAACGCAGCGCATGCCTTCTGGACATGACTCTGCTCCCCATGTCTTCATGATTCTATTTTAGTGCGGCTTCGCGGAATTTGGAATATGGTTGCCCCTTTGTTTCTGGAATCATAATATATCCATGACAATGTTCATGGGTGGCCTATCCGCCACGATGGGATAAGGTTCAGGACCATGACAGCACCGGAAGGTGCTGAAGCAGGGGACGGAATGGGGATGCAGTGAGAAAGAGGCAGGATGTTGGATGGAGATGGTATGAAGAAGAAGCGGATGATGGATTGCGGAGGGGAAATTGCTTTCAAATTCCTTAAGCCACTTGTCAGTCCTGCCTGGATTAGTGTAAGCTGAGTACAGCATATAACGGGGGGAATCTCATGAAAAATTTGAATATCTACCTAAAGACCGGTCTCTTCATCGGCGCATTGACCATAGCACTCAGCTATGTCTGGGCCGGGGTTCCGGATGTCGTCCTGGCACTCGGCTACAGTGTTGCGATCGCCTATGAGCTGCTGGGTCTCTATACCATGACCCATGGCGGTGTCGGCAAATTCCGCGAAAAGAAGAAGGCGTTCCTTGACCGGATCTTCCATAAGGCCTGATACGAAAAAAGCTCACTGGAGCAGGATTGAACCTGCCTTCAGTGAGCTTTATCATTTATTCAATGATATTTATTTTTTGATGCGGATCACTTTTTCAGCTTCTTCAGCCTTTCCATGGCTTCCACGGTGTTCTCGCGGTTTCCGAAGGCGGTGAGTCTGAAGAATCCTTCTCCGCATGCGCCGAATCCGATGCCGGGCGTGCCGACGACGTTCGCGTTCTCAAGAAGATAATCGAAGAATTCCCATGAGCCCATGTTGTCGAAAGCCTTCATCCAGATGTATGGGGAGTTCTCTCCACCTGTGAACCAGACGTCCATCTCCTTCAGGGTGTCCGTGATGATCTTCGCGTTCTCCCTGTAGTAGTCGATGTTCGCTTTCACTTCCTTCTGTCCTTCTTCCGTGAAGACCGCTTCAGCACCCTTCTGGATGACATAAGGGACGCCGTTGAACTTCGTCGTCTGCCTTCTCAGCCAGAGCCTGTTCAGCTTCACGCCTTCAGAGACGAGCTCGTGAGGGACGATGGTGTAGCCGAGCCTTGTGCCGGTGAATCCGGCTGTCTTGGAGAGGGAACAGAACTCGATGGCGCATTTCTTTGCACCTTCGATCTCGTAGATGCTCCTTGGAAGGTCCTTATCCACGATGAAGGCCTCATAGGCGGCGTCGAAGAGGATCACGGCCTTGTTCTCGAGGGCCCAGTCGACCCAGACCTTCAGTTCATCCTTCGAGTATACCGCGCCGGTCGGATTGTTCGGGGAACACAGGTAGACGATGTCTCCCTTGGTGTCCGCATCGGGCATGGGCAGGAATCCGTTCTCCTGGTTCGCGTCGATGAAGGTGACCTTCCTTCCGAGCATGACATTGGTGTCCAGGTAGACCGGATAGACCGGATTAGGCAGGAGCACCTTGTTGTCCAGGGCGAAGATGTCCAGGATGTTTCCAAGGTCGCTCTTCGCGCCGTCACTGACGAAAATCTCGTCGAGCTCCAGGCTCACGCCGTTCTTTGCATAATACGCATGGATTGCGGTCTTCAGGAAGTCATAGCCCTGCTCCGGACCGTAGCCCCTGAAGGTGTCCTTGTCCGCCATGTCGTCGACTGCGGAATGGAGGCTGCTGATGACCTCTTTGCAGAGGGGAAGGGTGACGTCTCCGATGCCGAGCCTTATGATTTTCGCATCCTTGTTCAGTTTCCGGTAGTCTTCTATTTTCCTTGCGATGGTCGAGAAGAGATAGCTCTCGTCAAGATCCAGATAATATTTGTTGATTTTCATACTGTCCTCCAATAATTAGACTTCGACTGTCCCTTTGAACGCTTCCACAGCGCCTCCGGTCATGAATACGGCGTCATCGGTGTACCTGATGACCAGGTCGCCTCCGATGAGTTTTACGGTGATGTCTTCATCCTTTGCGCAGTGGCCGTTGAGGACGGCTGCCGTGACGGCGGCGCAGGCGCCGGTCCCGCAGGCGAGCGTCTCTCCGCTTCCTCTTTCCCATACCCTCATCTCCAGAGTCTTCCTGTCGATGACCTTGATGAACTCCGTGTTGACACGCTCCGGGAAGATCCCGTTGAATTCGAAAAGCGGTCCGATTTTCGGAAGGTCAAGGTCTTTAACCTCTGGAAGGAAGGTCACGCAGTGGGGGTTTCCCATGGAGACCGTGGTCACGCGATAAAGGACGCCTCCGACTTCCATGGGGTAGTCCACAAGGAACTTGTCCTGTCCTTCGGGAAGGGTGATCTGCTCCGGAGAGAGTCCTGTCGCCTTGCCCATATTGACCTTCGCGGAATGGACCTTTCCATCCTCTGCGAAGACCTGGATCTTCTTGATTCCGCTCAGGGTCTCGATGGCGATATCCTCCTTGACGGCGATTCCGTGGTCATAGAGGTACTTGGCGACGCATCTCACCGCGTTGCCGCACATCCGGCCTTCGGAGCCGTCGATGTTGAACATGCGCATTTTGGCATCCGCAACCTCTGACGGGCAGATGAGGACGATGCCGTCCCCGCCGATGGAGAAGTTTCTGTGGGAGAGCTTTATGCTGAGCTCCTCGGGGTTCTCGATTTCTTTCTCGAGACAGTTGAAGTAGATGTAGTCATTTCCTGCTCCGTGCATCTTGGTGAATTCCATGCTTGGTTGCTCCTTCCTATTCTGTACAGTCATGTCCTGCGGGATTCCTCGCGGGACAGGTTTTTGCGCCAGGCGCTGATTTCCTCCGCGACCTTCCGCTGATGCCTTGTGATTCACCCGCTTCGACGAAGTGAATAAATCATGCATAAATATCAACTGTGAAGTCCGCGGCCTTTTTAATAATTTACCTAATATCATATAATAGAACGGTAAGGAATTCAATAAAAAATCCATCGTATCTCAAATAAATCCGATGGATGAAAAGGAAATCATAAAGAAAAGACGGGATTCCGCAGTGGGGAAGCAGTGTGTGTGGAATCCTGAGATATGAATATTCGTGTTTTCGTGCTTATTTATTGATTTGTGTGCATAAAAAAGCTGCCGGATACGACAGGAACGCATCGGATGGAATCCGGCTGCGGACCTATGCCGTAAGGGCAGCTCATTTTAGCATGGCGGGTCAGGAAGTCCTGGTTTGGGAGACAAGCCGCCTCCTGACCGATTCCATGCGGTGAAACGTCTGAAGGGTTGGAATCCTTCGGTTCCTTTCCTGCTCGTGGATTCCGGGGGTCATCCTCTCGAAGGGTGTTCTCAGGATGGACGTACCCGGATCCTGCCTTTCCAGCGATGATTCACGATGATGCGGCCGGAAGAACCAGATGGAGAGGGAACCACGGTAAGACGTTTCCGGGAAGGCCATTGGGGGGAACTGCCTCCGCAGCGTGTCTGTGTTTGGCAGCGGCCTTGGTGTGCAGTCCCTGACTTTCCTTTTCAGTAGATTAATCCTATCAGGCAGGTGTTACAAGAGGATGAACAATGCTACAGCATCTGTGACTGGCCTGTTTCAGAACTGTGAAAGTATTCTTAATCCTGATGCCGCCTTTCTGTAACCAAGAATCCTCAGGATTCCTGGATGTCGACCTCTTTCTCGAGCCGCTTCAGGTTCTTCCGGGTTCTGCTGTTCATGGTGAAGAATCCTATGGCGATGCCGACCAGGAGGAGTCCAAGGAAAACATTGACCGGGGAGTGGATCTGCCCCTGCTCCTGCCTCGGCATAAGTCCGATGGCGATGTTGGTGAGGCCGATGAAGAGCTCCATAGCGCCCAGGGTGGTCCACAGCCTGCTGACCTTCTTCAGCTGCGCGATCCTCGAAGCGTTGTCCGAATAGATTTCGAAAGGGCCGTCTTCTGTCCGTTTCCTCAGGAATGCCCACCAGGTGAAGGTGGCGACCACTTCCACACCGGAATCCTCAAGGAATTCCAGGTACTTCTGGCTGACAGGATGGGATGCCCGGCTGTCCAGGAGTTCGATGCGATAGGTGTACTCTCCGGGCCTCGAATCTTCGAAGGTGTATGTTGCCCAGTTATAGTCGATGAGGGCCAGGCCCTTCGCGGACATCTCGTTCAGCCACTTCTCTTCTGTCACATAGTCATAGTAGATTTTATGGACCTTCTTCTTCATGATATGCTCCTTTCCATGGTGGCCTTTCCGTTATCCAGAAGCTCCTTCAGCCGTTCCAGCTCCTGGTCTACAATACGCTTTCCAAGGGTCGTGATGACATAGGCTTTCTTCCTTGAGGATTCCTCGCCTTCGAGGGCTTCAATCCAGCCTTTCTCCACAAGCGTGTTGATGGCCCCGTACAGGGTTCCTGGTCCCAGGACCACACGGTCTCTGCTGATCTCCCGGACATGCTGCATGATGCCGTAACCATGGTTCGGCGTGAACAGGGACAGGAGGATGTAGTAGACCTGCTCGGTCAGGGTGATTCTTTCCGTATTCTGATTCATGATTTACCTCTACGCTTTCCGCTTCCAGGTATATGCTGGAGCGATGTATCATTTCACGATGTATCAGTTGATGATGTATCGTCTGACGTTATAGTAATTGTATCGCCGGCCGATATAGTTGTCAAGGGGTGTGCCAAATATTTTTCAAAGGAAGGTACGAAGTATTCCTGGTGGAACCGGAAGGTGATCCTTTTCTTGGAAATGCGAAAAGGATGGCTGAAATTCAGCATTCCTGAAAAGATATGGGTCAAAATCCGGAGGAAACCTGATAGGATGGAGGGAA
>DATISI010000395.1:0-3712 GCA_035581745.1 Clostridiaceae bacterium | reverse complement strand
GAGGTCTGTCTCCTCACGGTTGATATAGACGAATCCATACCGTTTTTGGTATCCGTTCAGCCAGGATAGGAGGTCTGTGAAGGACCATGTGCAGTATCCAAGAAGATCCACACCATCCGTCACCGCTTCCTGGCAGGCTTTGATATGAGCGGAGAGGTACGCGATCCTGTAATCGTCATGGATCGTCTCGTCATCGTTCAGGACATCGTACTCTCACAGTCCGTTCTCGGTGATGAGCACAGGAAGATGGTACCGGTTCATGATCCTGCGGAGGGCGACACGGAGTCCGTCCGGATCGATGGTCCAGTCCCAGTTCGTCCGCTGCAGGTGCTCATTGACGGCACTCCTGTAGACACCCGGGATTCCCATCGCCTTTGTGGTCCCCTTCTTTCCTGTGGTATTGAAGCCGCTCTGCTCCCCTACGCCATCCAGAGGATTCGCCTCGACGGTCTGGGTCTGGTAGTAGTTGAGTCCCATGAAGTCCGGAGTCGCCTTCCTCAGGAGTTCCATGTCCCCATCCAGGATTTCCGGGGCGATACCCTGGTCCTTATAGAGGTTCATCGCGAACTCGGGATAGCGTCCATAGGTGTAGACATCCATCCACCAGTGGGCCATGATTTCCTCCGCATTCTCCGCCGCAAGGATATCCTCCGGTCTGCTTGTCCTGGCGTAAGCCGGACCATAAGCGAAACTTGGCCCGATCTTTCCTTCCTTCACATGTTCCCTGAAAGAGACGATGGCCCTGGCATTGGCCAGGAAGGCGATATGGTTCGCCTGGAGCATGCGCTTCTTGTCGGAGACACCTGGAGGATGGAGGGCCTGCATATAGCCAAGACCGATAAAGATGTTCTGCTCGTTGAGCGAGACCCAGTATTTCACTCGGTCACCGAAAGCCTTATAACAGGTGACGGCATAATTGTTGAAGTCTTCGATGATTTCCCTGGACTCCCACCCACCGTAATCATCCATCAGGGCTTTGGGAAGGTCCCAGTGGTAGAGGGTGATGACCGGTTCGATCCCGTTTCGTATGAGCTCGTCGATCAGGTCGTTGTAGAACTTGATTCCCGCCTCGTTGACTTCTCCCCGTCCTTCCGGATAGATCCTTGTCCAGGCGATGGAGAACCTATACGCTTTCAGCCCCATGTCCGCCATAAGCGCTACATCTTCCTTATACCTTCCGTAATGGTCGGCTGCGACATCGCCGTTCGATCCCTTGAAAGTGGTTCCTGGGAGCTTGGCATAGACATCCCATACCGAAAGCCCCTTGCCGTCCTTGTCCCAGGCCCCTTCGACCTGATAAGCCGCGGATGCGCTGCCCCAGAGGACATCCTCAGGGAATGGTTTCAGATTCTCATAATACATAGCTGACCTCCTAGGTTTTTGATTTCATCATAACGCAAAATAATGAACATTTCCGCAGATTTCCAAATCCTGAAAGGTTCAGGTGGATGAAAGATGAAAAACGCAAAAAAAGGACATCCGTCATGAGGGACGGACATCCCGGTAAGGCATTCATCAATAGGGTTGAATCTGGTTCCATCGTCTGGATTCAGGCCTTAGAGTAGCGTTCGATCAGCTCGATGATCCTGTCGGTGGCGCTGCCGAGGCGCGATTCCTTCATGACCGATACGTACTTGTCCTGGCTCTTGTAGAGCTCCTCGATGCTCATGAAGAGGGTGTCTTCTGTAAGGTCCTCCTCCTTCAGGATCATGGAGAACCCTTTCGCCATGAAGCTTTCCGCATTCATCAGCTGGTCTCCCCTGCTGGCAGACAGGGAAAGCGGGATGAGGAGATTGGGCTTCCTGAGCGCGAGGAACTCGAAGATGGAGTTCGCTCCTGCCCTGGAGACGATGAGGTCAGACGCCGCGAGGACATCCTTCATCTCATCGCCCAGATATTCGTACTGCTGATACCCTTTCAGGGTCTCATAATCGCTATCGATATTCCCTTTGCCGCAAAGGTGAATGATGTCGAACTGCGGAAGGAGCCTCTCCAGGATGCCTCGTATGCTCTTGTTGATCTTCACGGAGCCGATGCTTCCACCCATGACGAGGATGACGGGTTTGTCGCCCGTGAAGCCCGCCTGCTCCAGTGCTTTCCCCCGGTTTCCAGTGAAGAGTTCTTCCCTGATTGGACTTCCCACAAGGATCCCTTTGTCGCCTACGTGAGCCAGCGTCTCTTCGAAGGTGACGAGGAGTTTGTCACTGAAACGCAGGGAGATCCGGTTCGCGAGACCCGGGGTCATGTCGGATTCATGGGACAGGACGGGAATCTTCAGGAACTTCGCCGCCATGACTACAGGTACACTGACAAAACCGCCTTTGGAGAAGACGATGGACGGGTTCTCCCTTCTGAGGATTCGCATGGCTTCGAAAAGCCCTTTCGTCACCTTGAAGGGGTCGGAGAAGTTCTTCAGATCGAAGTACCGCCTCAGTTTTCCCGAAGAGATCTCGAAATACGGCAGCCCTTCCTTCTCGATGATGGTCTTCTCGATTCCATCCTTTGACCCGATATACGAGATCTCATAGTTCAGTTTCTTCAGCTGAGGGATCAGCGCAAGGTTGGGATTGACGTGTCCAGCCGTACCGCCGCCTGTCATGATTATCTTTTTCATTTAAAATTGCCTCATTCTTTCATTTACTAGAACAGGAGAAAACCGTCATTATAGACGCAAACCTCTGGTCTGCATGGATTTTCACACTTCATGGGACGAAAATATCCATTACGGACTGTCCCTAACCTACATTATACCTTGTTTACAAATATTTGAAACAAAATTTGTATTCACGTCATATTTTCTTTGTTATAATACAGACATTGAGCGGAAATCGGTCTCAGGTCCTGAAAGGACACAGCTGCAATGCTTCAGAGGATTCCGGTTTCCGAAATAAGAAGAACGGAGTGATGTTATATGGCGAAATTTGATATTGGGGTTATCCGCCCTTAGGCCGCTGAAAGCCTTGGACGCGGTCCATGGTCGGATAAAATGAAAAAGACGTAAGTATTTCCAAGGTAGTCTAATAATAAGGAGATACATTTGAATTTGAATAAACTAGAACAGATTGGTTTAAAACCACACCATGTCGAGGAGCTGCACGACAGGTTCGGCACGGACGCCTTCATCGGGCGAGTCATCACGGAAGAGAAAGGATTATATCTGCTGATGACCAGCGAAGGCATCATGCACGCTTCCGTAGCGGGAAAGATCATCCATAATGCCATGACACGTGAGGACTATCCGGCAACAGGCGATTTCGTCGTCATCGACAGGAATACGGACAGGAATGGATACGGCCTCATCCTCGGCATCCTCGAGCGGAGCAGCACCTTCAAACGAAAGGTCGCAGGACACACGAACGAGATCCAGATTGTCGCAGTGAACATCGACGTCCTTTTCCTCACCATGGCGCTCAACAAGGATTTCAACCTGAGAAGACTCGAGCGCTACCTCGCCGCAGGCAGGGACAGCGGGAGCAGGATTGTCATCCTCCTCACCAAGCTCGACCTCGCTGAAGACCTGGAGAACAGGCTTGCGAAAATCAGTGAACTGGCAGACAATGCCAGCATCATCCTGACCAGTGCGGTGACTGGCGAGGGCATCCCTGAAATCAGGGAACTTATCCCATTCGGTACCACGGCAGCCTTCATCGGTTCTTCAGGAATCGGAAAATCCACCGTCATCAATTCCCTCCTCGGAGAGGACAGGATCAGG
>DATISI010000394.1:0-5992 GCA_035581745.1 Clostridiaceae bacterium | reverse complement strand
CGATTTTTCAAGGATATCGAGGAAGACCGTCTCTGGCTTTCCCAGGAAACAGATCGCCTGGTCGACGAGATGGGAACCCAGGCCGAAGAGCGCTCCATAGGGATTGGATTCTCCGGTCGATGGCCTGAGCTTGTTGAAGGTGCTTTCGAAATGGTACACGAGTCCAAGCTTCCCGTCCTCCTGCAGCATCCTCGCGGTGAGGAAGTCGTTGTCGAACCTTCGGTTCTGGTAGGGAAAGATCATGAGATGGTTCTCCTTAGCGATCCGGATGAGATCCAGTCCGTCCTGACTGTCCAGAACGAAGGGCTTTTCCACAACCACATGTTTCCCGTGTTCCAGCGCTTTCTTCGCGATCTCATAATGTGTCGAGTCCGGTGTACAGACAATGACAAGGTCGATCTCCCCGTCATTCAGGACATCCTCCATATCTCCGGTGACAAGGGCATCCTTAAAATGGGTATGGGCCAGTTCGGTCCTTGACGTGATGACCCTCTTCACCTGCAGTCCCTCTATGGTCTTCACGATCGGGGCGTGGTAGACGGATCCTGATTTCCCAAACCCGATGAAGCCGATATTGATCATAGCAACCTCCTTGCCGGCTCTTCTGTATAGCCGTTTTGTCTCATTGATTTCATGTTAATCCAAAAGAAGGGCGGTTTCAATCCCATTAGGCTTCCAAAAGATGAAAGTCATGGGTGACATCGAATCCCTGCAAAAGACCCGAAATACGCATGACATCCTGGAATTTTTCCATCTGTCCTGATTAAAGTATGCACACTCCTTCGTTTTCGAATTGAAAGTCACATGTCAGCCGTGTGGTTTCAAGGTGGTTTCAGCCCGACTCATGCCCAAGAACCCGCTCAGAGAAGTGAAATATATTTTTCATCCCCATAACACTTGATTTTGCATGGCTTTTGAAGGATAATAATACTTGCGTTTAAATAAAAGGAGGACTTTAAAATGAATAAAGCGGATTTAGTAGCGAAGATAGCTGAAAAAACAGCATTCACAAAGAAAGATTCAGAGCTGGCACTCAAGGCAGCGATTGAAACCCTAGTGGAGGCGCTTTCAACAGGGGAAAAAGTACAGCTTTCCGGTTTCGGAACCTTTGAAGTTAAGGAAAGAAAAGCAAGGGTAGGAAGAAATCCTAAGACAAACGAAGAGATCCAGATTCCTGCTTTCAAGCAGCCTGCATTCAAGGCTGGAAAAGACCTAAAGGAAATCGTAAATAAGTAATTTTTTATTGTTGAAAGACAGGCTGAGAAGCCTGTCTTTTGATTTGTGGGAATTCCTTTGCTCGAATCATGGCCTAAGGCACCTATGACCTATGGGTCAGCCCTATTAATCCGGGTAAGGAAAGAATATTGACACAAGAAATCAAAAAAAGAAGAAACGATCCGGGAGGGCTGATAGTTCATCAGACTCCCGGGTCGTTTCTTTGTCCTTAATCTTTGTACTGTAATGTTTGTTCTATGGCCCTGGCCTAATCTTGGCACAAGTTTCTGCTTTTCTCCTGTCCCCTAAGGGACGCTTTCCTGTTCCATCCTTCCTGCACAGGAGATTGGCTTCGGGGGAGAAGCGATCCTGGTCCGGGTGGGATGCGTGGTGCTTTATGCCAGGGGGATGGCGGGGCACAATGGACAGGGAAGAATTGGGAAGAGGGGGAGCCCACCAGGGGCAGTCCCTTATTTCTTTCTTTCGAAATAGGAGGTGTGCAGGAGCTCATGTGCGATCGGGCTTCCAGGTTCTCCGAAGAATTCAGCATAGATTTCCTTGATGGCTGGGTTCTCATGGGATTTCCTCAGGGTCTTGCTCCTGTCGATCTCATAGAGACCTCTTGCACGCTTCCGGATGATCTCGAGGTCTCCATGGTGGTACGGCTGTCCGCCTCCACCTATGCAGCCTCCAGGGCATGCCATGATCTCGATGGCGTGGTATTTGCTCTCGCCTCTCTGGATGCTCTCCAGGAGCTTCCTCGCGTTGCCCAGGCCGTGGGCGATGGCGATGTTGAGGCTGAGGTCGCCGACCTCGACTTTGGCCTCACGAAGCCCCTGAAGGCCTCTGACCTCGATGAACTCGACGCTTTCAAGCGGTTTTCCTGTGATGAGTTCCGCTGCGGTCCTCAAGGCGGCTTCGATGACTCCGCCTGTGGTTCCGAAGATGACGGATGCGCCTGTGGATTCTCCCATCGGCTTGTCATAGTCCTCGTCCGGAAGGGAAAGGAAATCGATCCCGGCTTCCTTGATCATACGGCCGAGTTCACGTGTCGTGATGACGACGTCCACGTCCTTGGCGCCCCATGATTCGAGCTCAGGTCTTGCCGCTTCGTACTTCTTCGCGACACATGGCATGATGGAGACGACGACCATGTCTTCGCGCTTGAGTCCCATCTTGTTCGCAAGGTAGGACTTCGCGACCGCTCCAAACATCTCGTGTGGGGATTTACAGGAGGAAGGGATATTGAGGAGGTCAGGGAACTGGTGCTCGAAGAACTTCACCCAAGCCGGGCAGCAGGAGGTGAGGATCGGGAGGTCTTTGCCCTCCTGGACCCTTTCAATCATCTCGTGTGCCTCTTCCATGATGGTGAGGTCCGCTGCGAAATCCGTGTCGAACACGTAGTTGAATCCAAGTGCGCGTAGCGCTGCGACCATCTTGCCCGTCACGATCGTGCCGGGTTCCAGACCGAAAAGCTCTCCGATGGCCACCCTGACCGCCGGAGCGACCTGGACCACGACAACCTTCTCCTTGTCATCGAGGACTCTCCATACCTTGGGGACATTGTCCACTTCGGTCAGGGCTCCTGTAGGACAGACCGCGACACACTGGCCGCAGAAGGTGCATACCGTCTCATGCATGGGGGCGTTGAAGGCTGGACCTACGACGGTGTTGAAGCCTCGTCCGACACCCGAAAGGGCATGGACGGTCTGGACTTCGTTGCACATCGTCTCGCATCGTCTGCAGAGGACGCATTTGCTGAGGTCCCTGTAGATGGACTTTGACGCGTCATCCACCGGATAGAGGGACATCTCTCCGCTGTAACGGATATTCCTGACACCAAGGTCAGCTGCGAGCTCCTGGAGTTCGCAGTCCTGGTTCTTCAGGCAGACGAGGCAGTCCTTGGGATGGTCCGAGATGAGGAGTTCCACCATGGTCCTCCTGGCACGTACCGACCTCAGGCTGTCCGTCTTGATGACCATTCCATCGAATACCGGTGTGGAGCAGGAAGGCGCCAGATTCCTCCGACCCTCGACTTCCACGACGCAGACCCTGCAGGATGCGCTCTTGTTGACCATCTTGATGTTGTGGAGGTCCAGGTGGCAGAGGGTAGGGATGTTGATGTTGACTTCCCTTGCCGCCTGCAGGATGGTGTGACCTTTGGGGACCTGTATCTCTTTATTATTGATCGTGATATTTACCATATCCATATTGACTAAATCCTCCTAAACCTTTAATACTGCTTTGACAGGTTTCACAGGACATGCCGTATAGCAGGACCCGCACTTGATGCATCTCTCCTGGTCGATGACATGTTTTTCCCGTACCTTGCCTGAAATGCAGCTGACAGGGCACACCCTGGCGCACTTGGTGCAGCCGATACAGAGATCAGAGATCTCGAACCGGATGAGGTCCTTGCAGACGCCTGACGGACATCTCTTGTCGACGACATGGGCAAGGTACTCTGACTCGAAGTATTTCAGCGTGCTGAGGATAGGGTTCGGAGCCGTCTGGCCCAGTCCGCAGAGGGAAGTGTCCTTGATGGTCGCGGACAGCTCACGCAGCTTCACGAGATCCTCAGGAGCCCCATTCCCGGAGGTGATCTTCTCGAGGATCTCGAGGAGGCGCTTGTTGCCGACCCTGCAGGCCGTACATTTTCCACAGGATTCGTCAACGGTGAAGTCGAGGTAGAATTTCGCGATGTCCACCATGCAGTTATGCTCGTCCATGACGATCATTCCGCCCGAACCCATCATGGAGCCGATGGCCTGAAGGGATTCATAGTCGATCGGGGTGTCGAGGTCCTTCTCTGTGATACATCCGCCTGAAGGTCCTCCGGTCTGGACAGCCTTGAAGGCATGTCCACCCTGGATTCCGCCTCCGATCTCATAGATGATCTCACGCAGGGTGGTTCCCATTGGGACTTCAACCAGCCCTACATTGTTGACTTTTCCAGCAAGGGCGAAGACCTTCGTTCCTTTGGAGAACTGTGTCCCGAACTTGTTGTACCAGTCTGCACCCTTCATGAGGATGACCGGGATGTTCGCCAGGGTCTCGACGTTGTTCACGCAGCTTGGCTTCCCAAAGAGTCCTTCTTCGGAAGGGAACGGAGGCTTGGTCGTCGGTTCGCCTCGTTCTCCCTCGATGCTGTGGATGAGGGCGGTCTCTTCACCGCAGACAAACGCACCTGCACCGTATTTGATATCGATATCGAAATTGAAGCCTGTTCCCAAGATATCCTTGCCCAGCAGGCCGTAATCTCGGGACTGTCTGATGGCTGTCCTGAGTCTCGCGATGGCAAGCGGGTACTCTGCACGGATGTAGATATAGGCCATGCTTGCACCGATGGCGTAACCACCGATCATGAGCGCTTCGAGGATGCTGTGCGGGTCTCCCTCGAGGATGGACCTGTCCATGAAGGCGCCAGGGTCTCCTTCGTCAGCGTTGCAGATCATGTATTTGACCTCACCCGGGCTGCGCTTCGTGATTCCCCATTTGGAACCGGTAGGGAAGCCTCCGCCTCCTCTGCCCCTCAGGCCGGAATCCTTGACGACATCGACGACATCCTGTCTTGACATCTCGGTTAGCGCCTTGCCAAGGGCCATATAGCCATCGTTCGCGATGTATTCATCGATCTCCTCAGGGTTGATGAGTCCACAGTTCCTTAAGGCGATCCTTTCCTGCTTCTTGTAGAAACCCATATGGTTCTGGGTGTCGATCCGTTTCTTCGTGTCAGGGTCTGTGTACAGAAGCCTCTCCACGACCTGGTTGCCCAGGATGTGTTCCTTTAGGATCGTGTCGACGTCCTCGAGCTTCACTTCGATGTAGAAGACATCGTCAGGGAAGACCTTGATGATCGGGCCTTTCTCGCAGAAGCCGAAGCATCCTGTGACGTGAGCGGAGACAAGGTGTCCGATGTCCCGCTTCTCGATTTCTGAATTGAAGAGGGCGGTGATTTCCTTCGATAGGGAAGAATGGCAGCCTGTTCCTCCACAGACGAGAATCTCCCGTTTCGTCGCTGTGCTTCCGGAAAGGTTCCTGAGGTTCAGAAGACTGCCTGATGCCTCACGTTTCAATAACAAATCATTGTATGACCTTAACATTTCATTTCCCCCTATACTTCGCATTCGCTGATGATTTTGTTGATATCCTTGGTGGTCACCCGGCCGTAGACCTTGTCATTCACCATGACGACAGGGGCCAGCCCGCAGGCGCCCACGCATCTCAGGGAATCCAGGGTGAAGAGGCCGTCTATCGAGGTCTCTCCGGTTTTCAGGCGAAGCTGGGATTCCAGTTCACGCAGGATGGGTTCCGCGCCTCTGACGAAACACGCAGTCCCCATGCAGACGTTGATGACATTCTTTCCTCGTGGGGTGGTGGTGAAATACGAGTAGAAGCTGAGGACGCCGAAAATCTTGGACTTCGGCACGTTGATCCGCTCGCTGATATGGTTCACGATCTCTTCCGGAAGATATCCGAACAGGTTCTGTGCGCGATGAAGGACGAGGATCAGGTCGCTCTCCTTGGCATCAATCTCGGTTATGAAATCATCGAGTTCTTTGATTTTCGGGTTATCAGTCAAACTACACATATTACACCTCTTTGTTAAATTTTAAACAATATACATCATATTATATCCGACAAAAAGTATAAAAACAATACAGTTTGTTAATATTCTAACAAAAATATGAAATCCATAACCTAAAGGCGTTCTGGATGAGATTTTCTCATAGGGAGACATCGCTTAGACTATGGTCTTCTGGTGAGGACATGACAT
>DATISI010000393.1:0-11489 GCA_035581745.1 Clostridiaceae bacterium | reverse complement strand
CTGGAAGCCTTTCAGCTTCATCGCGATCTGGCCCTGGTCATGGTACATCGTCACTACGGCATCATAATCGCCATCGAAGGCTTTCAGGAACACCGTATCCGATGGGAATGGTCCGTCCACCGCGATCCCCTGCAGTGCCGCTGTCTGTACCGCCGGCATGAGGACCTCGATCTCTTCCCTTCCGCAGGTTCCGCAGTCTCCCCCATGGGGATTGATGGCTGCGATGGCCAGTCTCGGTTGTTCGAATCCACCGCGCCTCAGCGTGGTGTTCGCGAGATTGATGGCATCCACGACCTTCTTTTCTGTGATGTGGCTGCTCACTTCCTTGAGCGGGATATGGCTGGTGACCCTTGACGTCCAGAGGCTGTCCAGGACATTCATCTCCCCATGGGGAAGGTCAAGAACCCCGAAATGTTCCGCGAACAGTTCATGCTCGCTCTCATAGTGGTATCCGCCGCTCTTCATCGCCGCCTTGTTCAGTGGCGCGAAGCAGAATCCGTCCACATGGCCCTCTTTGCAGTAGCCCATGATGCTGACCAGATTGTCGGCCTCTTCCTTTCCATTCACCTCAGAGACCTGGGACAGGACAACCTTGTCCCCATCCAGGGAATCGGTATGAAGAAGGACGATCCCTTCCCTGTCCACGGCATCCTTGATGTCTCGGACCACGGTGTACTTGAAGTCCACTTTCGCGATCTGCATGCCACGCCTCAGGACACTTTCATCCCCGACAAGGACTGGCCTTGCACAGCTTTCCAGAAATCCGTTTGCAGCAAGCTTTGCGACAAGTTCAGGTCCTATTCCTGCGGCATCCCCGAGTGGTACGGCGATCACCGGCTTGTTCTTATCCATTCTAACCTCCTTGGTCTGCGTCTCCTTCCGGAGACCATTCCGGCACTTATGTGCCGGAATAGTTCACGAAAGCTTCCATCAGATGTTCTCTCATCAGTTCTTTTGCCTTGTTCTCATCCCTTGACTTGAACGCTTCGATCAGGAGCCGGTGATATTTCAGGCCGATTCCTGTTCCCACATCCTCAGTCAGGTCATTGATCGTCTCCCTGAGGACGTCTCTCATGATGTCGTTCATCTGGATGATCAAGGAATTCTTTGTGCTTCTTGCGATGATCCTGTGGAAATTGAGGTCCTCATCGACATACTTCTCCAGATTGTCCTTGTACTGTGCCAGCCGTTCCACACTCATCTGAAGCTCCAGGATTTCCTGGTCCGTGATCTTCTTCGCTGCGATGGCAGTGGATTCGACTTCGATGACCAGTCTGAATTCAAAGACTTCATTAAGGGACTGCCTTCCAAGATAGATGGAAGGGATCATCTCATTCATGTAGATGCCGGGAGTGAGTTCCTTGATGAAGGAACCCTCTCCGGTCTTTGTCTCTGTCAGTCCGAGCGTGGTCAGCTTGGACAGCGCCTGTCTGATGGTGATCCGGCTTACCCCGAAGGACTGGGCCAGGTCATTCTCAGAAGGCAGCTTCTCGCCCTGCTTCAACACGCCTCGTATGATCAGGCTTTTCAGCTTCTCGTATACCTGGTCACTTATGCTCGCTTTGCTGATTTTCTCGATTTCCATTGTCTACTCCTTTGTCCCTGTGGGCGATTGGCTCGAACTGATGCCTGTCTCTTCG
This sequence comes from Clostridiaceae bacterium, assembly GCA_035581745.1. Lineage (GTDB taxonomy): Bacteria > Bacillota > Clostridia > Clostridiales > Clostridiaceae > Youngiibacter. Next base: position 9,849 of record DATISI010000393.1, on the reverse strand, counting down.
CTGGTTCCTGTCTCTTACTTGATGCCCTTTGACGCCATGAATGTGGCTTCATAGTCTGTGACGAACTTTGTGGCATCTGTCGCATTCTTATAGTCTGCAAGAAGTTTGTTGATTTCAATGTATTCAGTCTTCCATGCTGTGGAATCACTGACTTTCTTCAGCGCTTCTGTGTAGTAGGTGACCGCTTCTGCGCTCATTTCCTTAGGTGCGGCAACGCCTCTCCATACAGGAACTTCGACATTCTTGTAGGATCCGACTTCGCTGAGTGTTGGGGCATCCTTGAGAGCGCCTGTATAACGTTCATTGGAGAGTGCAAGGATCGGTGTCAGGTCACCAGAAGTGACATATTCGGATGATGCTGCAGGTTTGGAGATGACGACATCGACGTGTCCGCCAAGGATCGCCGTGATGGCTTCGCTTGTGGAGTTGTAGGGGATGTACTTCATGACGGTCTCTGCGATTCCGATTTCTGCAAGAAGTGCCTTGTAGGTCGCGATATCGTCGCCTTTGGATCCGCCGACGATGACGGTCGTTCCAGCTTTGGCCGCTTCGATGACATCCTTGAAGGTATCGTACTTGCTTGCTTTGCCCTTGAAGATCAGCTGCTTGTCAACGGCCATGACCGCGATGATGTTGAAGTTCGCTGCCCTGTTCTTGGTATTTTCCACCATAGGCATAAGGTCTCCGCTGTTGAAGGTGAGCAGGGTGTTGTTCGCTTTGTCCCCCTTGAGGTTCGCGAATTCATTCCTACCGACTTCTCCATTCCCATCGGTCTTGTTGTTCACCAATAAAGTGACATCCGAGACGATTTTGTCTTTAGTCATGATATCCGTGATCTTTCTTGTGAAGATGTCACTTCCGCCGCCTGCTGATGAGGTGACGATCCAGTCGACCTGTCCTGCAGGTTTGAATTCCCCGCCTGCTGCAGGTTTCGCCGCACACCCGGCGAGAAGAGTCATACCCATTGCCATGACGAGAAGTGCACTGATTTTTTTATACATTGTTTTCCCCCATTTTGCTACTTGCTTGTAGCGATTATTTTTTTCGATCTATTAAGTCTTCCCATGATGTTCTTATAAATTGGTGCAAGGATCAGGAAGGCGAATACCATGACAAGCACGGTGCTGATCGGGCTTCCAAAGAAGATGCCCAGCTTTCCGCCTGAGATGATGAAGGTCTTCCTCATGTTGGATTCCAAAAGTGGTGCCAGGACGAATGCCAGCATCATCGGTGGAACCGGATACTCGTTCTTGTCCAGGATGAACCCCAATACCCCGGAGAGGAACATGATGAGTACGCCATACATGGAGTTGCTGGTGCTGTACGCACCGACCACGCAGATGGTGGTGATGGAAGGGATCATGTACTTGATTGGAACAGAGAGGATCTTCAGAAGATACGGAATGGCCATGACGGACATGGCGACCGCAAGGACATTGGCCAGGTACAGGGAGGCGATGAGCCCCCAGGCGAAATCCGCATGGTTCGTGAAGAGGAGTGGGCCTGGATTGAGACCGAACATGATGAGTCCTCCGAGGAGTACTGCGCCTGTTCCTGATCCCGGAATACCCAGGGCGAGAAGTGGTGCGAAAGCTCCGGCTGCGGCTGCGTTGTTCGCGCCTTCCGCGGCTGCGATGCCTTCGATCGCTCCGGTTCCAAGCGGCTCCTTGGATTTGAACTTCTTCTGTACCGCATAACCCAGGAACGCTCCAGTCGTTGCGCCTGCGCCTGGCAGGACACCGACGAAGGTACCAAGGAGTCCGGACCGGATGGATGGTGGAATGAGCCGTTTCCAGTCATCCTTTGTCAGCATGCTCTCCTTGATGGAAAGCTTCCTTCCGCCCTCAATGAGGTCTTCAGGTTTGACCATCTTGTTCTTGTCATGCACCAGCTTGATGACCTGGGAGAATCCTACCGCTCCGATGATGAACGGCGTGAATGGGATTCCTCCGAGAAGGTGCATGTTTCCAAAGGTGAACCTCGCCGAACCGGAAAGGGTGTCCATTCCGATGGTTGCGAGGAGGATTCCAATCAGGGATACGATGAGACCCTTGCTCGGATTCTCTCCGACAAGCCAGCTGATCGACGTCATGGCGATCAGAAGGATCATCGTCATTTCAGCAGGTCCGAATTTCAGGCCGACATTGGCGAGAGCCGGACCCACCAGCGTGAGGATGATGATTCCGATGGTCCCTCCGATGAAGGAGGCCATGATGGCTGTCATGAGCGCCTGTCCAGGACGTTTCTTCTGGACATTCATGGGATACCCATCGAGGGTGGTCATGATGGCTGGTGAATCTCCGGGAATGTTGAGCAGGATCGCACTGAAGCTTCCTCCATACATGTTGGAATAATAGAGCGCTCCAAGCATGATCATCGCTGTCAGTGGGTTGAATTTGAAGGTCAGCGGCAGCAGCAGTGCCACGCCCGCCAGACTGCCGATTCCCGGCATGGCTCCTACGATCAGACCCAGAAAAGCGCCAAGCAGTGAGACAAGGATGTTCTGAAATGTCAATGCAGTGATGAATCCCTGCAGCAGTAATTGTAGATTTTCCAAATGCGCTTCCCCCTAAAATAGATTTCCTATAAGCCCTGTCGGGAATGGAATCTTGAGCCACAGTACGAATACACCAATGACCAGGACGGTCATGAATCCCGCTACTTTCACCGTGCTGATCCATGGCGTCTTCTCGACGATCCTCAGCCAGACCACCAGATACACCACGACACTTGGGATCAGTCCGATCAGGAAGGTCAGAAGCATGATTCCGATACAGCCTGCGATGACCATGAGCTCGATTCCGAAGAATTTTGGCGCCTCACTCCCCCATGCTCCCTTCAGCGCGAATGCACTGATGATAATCAGGAGGATGCTGGCCAGTGATGGGAAGAACCCAGGCAGTGGACCATTGATCTCATTCCAGAACCCAAATTCCACCAGTCCGAGATAAAGGAATAATGCAGCGATCAGCATTGTCGCAGCGGGAATCATCACTCTCGAATTCATCTTATTCAATTTATCACCTCCCTTCCTACTTTTATCCAATGTGGTTATAATCACATTAAACTAAATTTCACGAATTTTTGTAAGCTGACTACCTGTATTACAGGTCCTGTCTTTAATATAGAAGGTCGCGTAAACGATGTCAAATCATTTTTCACATCAATTTCGGAAAGGATTCCCATATGAGTAACTTTTAACAGGACATTCCTTGGAAATATTTATTCGATATTCGAGTCATATTCTGCATTATAATTGACCATAATATGAAAAATACAATTTTTCCAAGCTTTATTCCCAAATCTTCTAATATTTGACCCCATCTTTCCCAAACCCTCAACGGATAATGTTTATCGATTAAAAATCAACACTCTCAAAAATGATGATTTTAATCTTATTAACTTTTTTCAATAAATCAAAAATCAGAATGTCGTAATTCAGATTCCATTGTTAAATAAATAACTCACCGAACGGAATTTTTGCTGCAATCGCTCTTCCTGATCCCCTCACCACACGGTTTCGCTATTCCACTACGCCCGTCTCCTCTATTGCCCGACCGTTTCTTCACTTAAGTCTTCCTGATCCCTTTCGCCTCTGTCCGCTTTACTACCCCGAAATCCCGCCACTCCCCTAAGGTCATTACCTCAGTTATTATCAGGCGTACCCGAAAATTCATTCCCAACCCTTTGCGGCGCCCCTTTCCCCCCCCAAAAAAAACAGGTCCAGACCCTCCATACGGAAGGATCTGGACCTGTCTCTTTTCTCATTCTCTTGGTTCCGGGTTCCTATTTTTTGTCTTCTGCCTGTTCCACTTCCCTGAAGGCAGCTGAAACCACCGGTCTGGCTCCTTTAAGGTTTAAAGTCTTCAGGTCATAGTTGCTTCCTGAATAGCTGTACAGCCCACCCGGCTTGTGTGTCAGATGGTAGTCACCCATCTTGAGGTACTGGTCAGCCGAATCAAGGAACTCACTGCCCATCCCGCCTATGAAGCTATCCTGCCTTTTCTCTGCCGCAGAACGCATCGCCACACCGGCGCTGGCCTTCTGAAGGACCGCCCCAGGAGTGTTCACGTAGTTTGATGCCTTGCTTTCATAGCTCTGGTTGTCATAGGAATATCGCTTCTCCCGCTCAATCTGGTCGCGGGTCGAGGATTTCGACTGGGAGGACTGACCGTCATAGGCATAACGCTTCTCGCGCTCGATCTTGCTCGTCGCCCGCTGGTCTTCCTGTGTCTTCTTCATGGTGGAAAGAGGTTCGGACCTGCCCGGGATGTAGGTGGACCTGTTGTCCGAAGGCTCAGCCTTTCTGGTCCCCATGATTTCGCCCAGGAAATTCCCAAGGTTCCCTACGGTCTGCTGACCCCTGAAGTCCTGCATGGACCTGTCGCTGTTCACCTGAGGAGAATTCATGACGTCACTGGAATCCAGGTTGCGGTCCGGATCCATGCTGTTTCGGACCGGTCTGTCGGGATTCACCCTGTCCAGGTTCATCCGGTTGAGGTTCGTTCCACCAAAGCTCGAGGCTCCGCCTCTCCCTGTCTGCCTGCCCTTGTTTCCGCCGAGAGCGCTGACCACGGAGAATATGAGGACAAGCGGGATGATGAATCCGATGATGTCTCCAAAAAATGCCATATACGTGAGATTTAAATCCATACTTAATCAACTCCTGTTACTGATATTATAACAGAAATGAGGCACAGCAACGCTTTTTACACGAAACATTTTCTTGTGGCTGCAGACGTTACAGGCCTTCTCTCAGGCGATTTCAGCGGATTCCAAAGACGGCTGCCCAGAAGCCTGCTTCTCTTTCTGACCGGAGGGGAAACAGCTGCGAAAACAACGAAAAAGCTGCCTGCAAGCAGGCAGCTAAAGGTGTCCACTTGCGGACACCTTAGGGATGACTTCCTATTCCACTGCGATGAGCTGGATCTTGATGATATAATCCTCTTTGCTCAGGCTGTCGATGAGTTCTTTGATATCGATCTGCATTTCCGCCATATCGATGGTCAGATTCACACTGGCCGCATTGTTTATCGGAATATCCTGGTTGATCGTGACGATATTGGCCTGCACCGAACCCAGCTTGTCCAGAACTCTGGACAGAGATCCCGGTTCGTGGCTGACCAGGAAGTTGATTGTCGCCTTTCGGCCCTTTGAACCTTCCGAGAGAAGGAACACGTTGTCCTTGTACTTGTAGTAGGCGCTTCTTGAGATGCCCACCACCTTCACACCTTCGCTGATATCCTTGACTTTCCCTGTGTGAATCAGACGCTTCACTTCAAGCACCTTGGAGAACACTTCAGGGAGTATCCTGCTATTGACAATTAGAAATTTCTCGTCCACATTAACCTCCATCTGCCAGTCCTAAACGGTCCGGCTTATCCTTATGTTATGATACGCACTTCAATTTGATCCTGATTTTCTCCAGCATGTCCTGGGTCATCCTGTCGAGGTCATATTCCGCCTTGTATCCCCATTCATCTGAAGCTGCTGAGGAATCCATGCTGTCCGGCCAGCCTTCCGCGATACCCTGCCTTACCGGATCGACATCGTAATCAAGCTTGAAGTCCGGCATGAACTTCCTGATGGATGCCGCGATCATCTCCGGATCCACGGACATGGCCGCGATGTTGAAGGCATTCCTGTGCTTCAGCTTGGAGGCATCCGCCTCCATGAGGTCCACGATCGCGTTCAGGGCATCCGGCATGTACATCATGTCCATGAAGGTCCCCTTGTCGATGTAGGACGTGTAGCTTCCCTTCTTCACGGCTTCATAGTAGATGTCCACGGCATAATCCGTGGTACCGCCGCCTGGAGGTGTGATATAACCGATGAGCCCGGGGAATCTTACGCCTCTGGTATCCACACCGAACTTGGTGTAGTAGTAGTCGCAAAGCAGTTCTCCTGCGACCTTGGTCACGCCGTAGATGGTCTTCGGTCTCTGGATGGTGTCCTGAGGCGTGTCCATCTTTGGTGTGTCTGGTCCGAAAGCGCCTATGGAGCTAGGCGTGAAGAACTGGGTGCCGTATTCCCTTGCAATCTCAAGGCAGTTCAAAAGTCCGCCCATATTGATGTTCCATGCAAGCAGTGGATTTTTCTCCGCGGTGGCGGAAAGCAGTGCTGCCAGATGGATGATCGTATCTGGACGGTGTTTCTCGACGACACTGCGTATCCCCTGGATATCCGTCACGTCGAGGATATCGAAAGGTCCGGCAAGGAGGCTCGAGGTTTCCTTTGGCATCCTGATGTCTGTCGCGACGACATTGTCTGTTCCGTAAATCTTTCTCATATGGTCTGTGAGCTCCGAGCCCAGCTGTCCCATGGCTCCCGTGATCAGTATCTTTTTCATATAACTCTCCCTTTATCCCTTTATGGTCTCGCATCTCTACCTGAAGTGTCCTGGTAACTTTCTTTGATTCCTGCGTTATCGTGTCTAGATGATTTCGAGCTCTTTTCCAATACGTTCGTAGATGGCGATGGCTTCATCCAGCATCTCCCTGGTGTGTGCCGCCGTCGGCATGTTCCTGATCCTTCCTGTTCCAAGCGGAACGGTCGGGAAGACGATGGCTTTCGCATAGACGCCTTCTTCAAACAGCCTTTTCGAGAATTTCTGTGCAAGAGGCTCGTTCCCGATGATCACCGGGGTGATTGGCGTCTCGGAGTTCCCGATATTGAATCCGAGTCCCTTCAGTTTCTCCTTGAGATACCTGCCGTTCTCCCACAGCCTGTCATGAAGCTCGGTGCTTCCTTCAAGGATGTCGATGGCCTCGATACACGCTGCAGCGCTTGCAGGCGTGAGGGAAGTCGAGAACAGGAAGGGACGTGCCCTTACCTTCAGCCAGTCGATGAGGTCCTTCGTTCCAGCGACATAGCCGCCCACGACGCCGATGGCCTTCGAGAGGGTTCCCATCTGCATGTCGATGTCCTGGGAGTGACCGAAATGATGGACCGTTCCCGCTCCCTTGCCCATGACCCCTGAACCGTGGGCATCATCGATGTAGCTGATCAGGTCGAGCTCCTTGCAGACCTCCACGATCCCATCGATGTTCGCGACATCCCCGTCCATAGAGAACACGCCGTCACTGATATACATGATCTTTCCATAGGCTCCGGAGGCGATGGCTTCCTTCGCCTTCAGCCTGAGGTCATCCATGTCCTGATGCTTCACCCGGATGATCTTCGCGCCGGAAAGCCTGCAGCCATCGATGATGGAGGCATGGTTCAATTCATCCGACAGGATGGCATCGTCTTTCGTCATCACCGCGGAAATCGCACCCATGTTGCAGTTGAATCCGGACTGGAAAGCGATGGCGGCTTCCGTGTGCTTGAACTTCGCGATCCTCTTCTCCAGCTCGTCATGGATTTCCTGTGTCCCATTGATGGTCCTTACGGCACCCGCTCCAACACCATACTTCTCGGTCGCGTCCTTCGCGGCTTTCACAAGCCTCTCGTCCGTCGCAAGTCCAAGGTAGTTGTTCGAGGAGAGGTTGATGAAGGACTTCCCTCCTATCCTGATCACAGGCCCATTGGCCCCCTCCAGGATGTTGATCTCATTATAAAGCCCTTTTTCCTTGAGCTCCGCAAGGTTCTTTTTCAAGAAACCATCCAGTACTTTGCTTCCCATTTGTATCCTCCTTGTATCTCATGTATTTACAAAAACCAATTTATGTCCTTATTTTATCACATTAAAAGGTTTACATACAAGCGAAGCTTTTCAATACCCGTAAATTTTAAGGATTTTTTTCAGGGGATCCGTCCCATCTTCCACCCTGAGCCAGTTCAGTGTCCTCCTCCTGCCGCTGATGGTTATCTGTCGACCATCCTTCCATGCGCATTCAGGCTTTCCATGGATCCATAAAGCGAGAAGGGTCTCGAGGATACAGTTCCCCCCCGCAGCATACAGGTTGTTGGATAAATGAATATGCTTGTTTTATTTGACGATAATTGATGTTTATCTATCCATGAAGGATGTATATCAAAAAAAGACGTTATGGACAGAAGCTGAACGAAATATGAATTTTTATTGCTTCATTTTGAGAAACCATGTTACTGATATATTACCATTATGGTATACTGGCTACATACCCTAAACGTTTTCTTTTACTGTAGTACTGTGTTCAAGGAGGAATGTAATTGAAAAGATCAGTTGCGAAGAAGCTGTCGTTGATTCTTTGTCTTTCGCTGCTTAGTGGTTCTTTCGGCGTAACTGTCACTGAAGTATTCGCCTCTCCCGTTGTCTCTGTCGCTTCCCTTCAGGTTGGAGCATCCTACCAGGTGTATAACAGCATCCCTGGCTATTCCGACAGTGTCAACGCTTCGCGTATGACGAACTCTACCGTCACCTACCCTGCAGGCACTTATTACGTCTTCAAGGTGTACAACGGCATGGTCAACATCACAAGGACAGCCGGATCACCCGGAAGCTGGATCAATCCGGCCCAGAACAATGTCCCGTCTGCGCCAGTGACTCCACCCGTCGTCGTCTCCCCTCCTACTCAGCCCGCTCCCGCACCATCCGTGACGAAGACCTACATGAAGACCACGGAGAACCTCAACCTGAGGTCTGGCGCAGGATCGAACTATGGAATCTTAAAGACCATGCCCAAGGGCACCGTGGTGGAAGTCATCGGGACTTCAAGCTACTGGAAAAAGGTCGTCTATGCAGGAATCACCGGCTGGTGTTCAGGAAACTTCCTGACCGCAACCACCGTCACCGCACCTGCACCTACCCCTCCTCCTGTGACCGCGCCTTCCGGAGGCACCGTCATGACCACCGGAAACCTGAATCTCAGGACAGGTCCCGCTGCAACCTATGGAATCAGAAAAGTCATCCCTAAAGGCACTGTACTGGAGGTCCTGGGAACCTCGAGCTACTGGAAGAAAGTCACCTATGCCGGCGTAACCGGATGGTGCTCAGGCAACTACCTCACCACGGTATCCGCACCCGTCGCACCTCCTGTGGCACCGCCAGCACCTGTCGAACCTGCACCCGTTGAGCCTGCACCCGTAGAGCCTGCGCCTGTAGATCCTGCACCCGTAGAGCCTGCACCTGTAGAGCCTCCTGTGACAGTCGAACCAACTGAGCCCCCTGTCACGGTCGAACCGCCTGCACCTGCTCCGGCACCCGTATCAAAGCGGACAACCGTGAGCCTCAATCTGCGCAGCGGCGCGGGCACGAACTACGGTGTCGTCACCGTCCTTCCTGCAGGCGCAGTCGTAACGGTCCTGGACGTCTCGGGATACTGGAACAAGGTCTCTTACGGAAACCTTACGGGATGGTGCTCAGGCAACTACCTCACCGAACTGACCGCTGTCTATAAGACAATCAGCGTTCCTTACTACAGCCAGCTGTCACCGGTCTATGCACCGGTAGGCTGCGAACCGACTTCCCTCTTCATGGCGCTGCAGTACAAGGGATTCGCGAAGAATGTGACATACACGCAGTTCCTTGACACCATGCCTAAGGCGACAAGCAATCCGGAGAAAGGATTTGTCGGGTCCCCTTACGTGAAGAACGATTCCCTGAGGACGACAATCTATCCTCAGCCGCTTACAGACTACGGCAACACCTATGCGGGTGGAAGAGTCGCAAACATCACCGGCGCGAGCGTCGAGGATATCAAGAAAGAGATCCTTGCGGACAATCCGGTCGTCGTCTACCTCACGGTAAGCCGTGCGGCACCAATCTATGCGAACTACAACATCGACGGACAGGTCCAGTCCCTCATCAAGAACAACCATGCGGTGCTTGTGACGGGCTATGACTCCTCGAAGAACTCCCTGAGAATCACCGACCCATGGTCCTATAGCGGTTCAAGGAATGAATACTGGGTAGCCATCCCTGGTTTC
>DATISI010000392.1:0-1581 GCA_035581745.1 Clostridiaceae bacterium | reverse complement strand
TGCGCCTTCAAGTTCCTCTCTTGCCTTTCTCAAGGCCTCTTTTATCGTCATCACCTATTTCCCCGACACTTCAGGCGTAGGGACCGATTCCTCGCGTTCCATGATCCCTTCTGCTTCCTTCAGCGCCCGGATGCTCACTTCAAGCATGTCATCCGTAGGCTCCTTGGTGGTCAGCCTCTGCAGCATCATCCCCGGGAAGGCGATGATGTCCTTCAAAGTTCCCGTCCCCTTTCCCAGCCATCTCAGGATCTCATAGGTGACCCCGGCGACAAGGGGAAGGAGAAGGATCCTCATGACGATCCGCATGAGCGGACTGGTCCATCCGGTGAAGGAGAAGATGAAGATGCTGACAATCATGACGAGGAACATGAAGTTCGTTCCACACCTTTCATGGAATCTCGTGCAGGTCCTCACATTCTCCACCGTGAGTGGAAGTTCCTGTTCGTAACATGCGATGGCCTTGTGCTCCGCACCGTGGTACTGGAACACCCTGTAGATATCCTTCATCTTGCTGATCGTGTAAAGGTAGGTGATGAAGATGGTCACCCGGACCAGCGCTTCTGCGATGTTCATCGTGATGTTGGAGAGGCCTCTCGACCTCAGGAGGCCTGTCACCAGTGTCGGCACCACGAAGAAGATCAGGATGCTGAAGGACAGGCTCAGGACCAGCGTGAGGGTCTCGACGATCTTCTCGCCTTTGTCCCCGAACTTCTTCCTGAGGAACAGGTCGAACTTGTCCGGTTCCTCATCCGCCCCGAAAATGGAGGCGGAGTAATTGAGGCTTCTGATCCCGATCCGCATGGAATCGACAAGGGCTACCGCACCTCGTACGATGGGAAGGGCATATAATCTATTCTTTTGGGTCAGCGGCTTCTGGTCTGACTGGTCGACGAGGATCTCTCCTCCCGGGCTCCGTACTGCTGTGGCAATTCCCTTTGTTCCACGCATCATGACCCCTTCGATGACCGCCTGGCCGCCTACTGTTACATTCTTCATTAAATCTCCTTTATCTGTTTCCTGTCTTCGTTCTTCTTTCTCAGCTTGAAGTAGCAGTCCGCGCAAAGGGACTGGTATTCGACTTCCTGGCCCAGGTCGATCGCGACCTGTTCCCCTTCGAAGACGAATTCGCCCCGGATCTTCCTTCCATTCAGCAGCGCTTTCTTTCCGCATGCACAGATGGTCTTCATTTCCTCGATGCTGTGCGCGAGAAGCAGCAGCCTCTGGCTTCCTTCAAAGCCATTCATCAGGAAATCGGTCCGGAGGCCGTAGCAGATGACTGGGATATCGAGCATCACCGAGACTCGGAGCAGCTGGTCCACATGACCCGCTGTGAGGAACTGTGCCTCATCCACAAGGATGCAGTGGACCTTCCCTTCCTGCTGGAGCCATTTCTCCGTCACCAGGTACAGGTCATCCTCTGCCTTCACGGCGAAATCAGCCTCTCTCGTGAAACCCAGTCGTGAGACCAACTGGTTTCCGCCCTTGGAGTCGAGCTTCGGCTTGAAGATCTTGATCTTCATCCCTCTTTCCTCCTAATTGTAGGCCACCTGCATCAGACTGGTGGATTTACCGGAATTCATG
>DATISI010000391.1:0-2709 GCA_035581745.1 Clostridiaceae bacterium | reverse complement strand
TGGTCAGGGCTTCAGGCGTCGACCTCAGGTTCAGCAGGCCTCTCTTCTTCGCCTCGACCACCCAGGAATCCTCATAGCCGTTTCCGTTGAAGTTGATGCGCTTGTGGTCACGGATCGTGGATTTCACCAGGTCGGTCATGGCTGCGGTGAAGTCATCTGCACTTTCCAGGATATCCGCGAACCTTCTCAGCTCTTCCGCGACGATGGTGTTCAGGATGATGTTCGGTCCAGAGATGGACTGGGCGGAGCCCAGCATCCTGAACTCGAACTTGTTCCCGGTGAAGGCGAAAGGTGAGGTCCTGTTCCTGTCGGTGGTGTCCTTCGGGAAGGAAGGGAGGACATCGACACCGATCTGCATGGAGGTCTTCTCCCTGTGGCTGTACAGGCTTCCGGTGTCTATGGCGTCCATGATGGCGGTGAGCTCATCTCCGAGGAAGATCGACACGATGGCTGGAGGCGCTTCGTTGGCTCCGAGTCTGTGGTCATTCCCGGCGGAGGCGATGGAAACACGGAGGAGGTCCTGGTACTCGTCGACCGCCTTGATGATGGCGGAGAGGAAGAGGAGGAACTGTGCATTCTGGTGTGGCGTATGGCCAGGATCCAGAAGGTTCTTTCCGGTGTTCGTGGAGATGGACCAGTTGTTGTGCTTTCCGGAGCCGTTCACGCCGGCGAAAGGCTTCTCATGGAGGAGGCAGACGAGCCCGTGCTGGTCCGCTACCTTCTTCATGACATCCATGGTGAGCTGGTTGTGGTCCGTCGCAAGGTTCGTGTCCGTGAAGATCGGTGCCAGCTCATGCTGCGCAGGGGATACCTCGTTATGCTCGGTCTTCGCGAGGATGCCAAGCTTCCAGAGCTCGATGTCGAGGTCGTTCATGAAGGCTGCGACCTTTGGCTTGATGGAACCGAAGTAGTGGTCCTCAAGCTCCTGTCCCTTGGAAGGCTTCGCCCCGAAGAGGGACCTTCCGGTGAATTTCAGGTCCTTGCGCTTCGCAAACAGCGCCTTGTCGACAAGGAAATATTCCTGCTCCGGTCCAACGGTCGTGATGACACGGGTGGAATCCATGTCGCCGAAGAGCTTCAGGATCCTTAGGGCCTGGGTGTTCATGACCTCCATGGAACGCAGCAGCGGGGTCTTCTTGTCCAGAACCTCACCGGTGTAGGAACAGAAGATGGAAGGGATGCAAAGGACATTCTCCTTGATGAAGGCATATGAGGTAGGATCCCATGCGGTATAGCCTCTCGCTTCGAAGGTGGCTCTCAGGCCGCCTGAGGGGAAGGAGGAAGCATCCGGTTCGCCCTTGATGAGCTCCTTGCCGGAGAATTCCATGAGGACCTTTCCGGCTTCTGCTGGGGAGATGAAGCTGTCATGCTTCTCTGCGGTGATTCCGGTCATCGGCTGGAACCAGTGGGTGAAATGGGTGACGCCCTTCTCGACTGCCCAGTCCTTCATCGCGCCAGCTACCGCATGCGCAACCGTAAGGTCAAGGGTCTTTCCATCCTTTACCGTGTTTTTCAGGGTCTCATAGGTCTCCTTGGTGAGGCGCTCCTTCATGACCGTGTCATTGAACACCATGCTTCCAAAAAGTTCAGGTAATCTGAACATCACTAACCACTCCTTCTATCTTTCTATTTTAAAGCAAAAAAAGGCGTCAGGAGACCAAAGTCTCCAAACGCCATTGCTTGTATGACAATCATTATATTAATCCTTTGTACATATGTCAAGAAAAATACAATAAATGTATGGAATTTTCTTTTGGGAAAGGGCGATTCTTTCAAGCGGCCTTAACGAAGGAAAAGGAAGAGGAGGAAAGGAATTGACATGCCAGGGGTCAGCATTTCCCAGGTGGTCACAGTTGTTCATCTATCCTTTCGTAACGGGAGAGTGACGTTATGGGATGTTGTTAACACTAAATTAATCCTTCGGAATGTCACTGAAAGGTACAATGGAAATAGAAAAGCATAGCTAAAATTCCAGCCCGTTAGAAAGACTGGAAGATTTTGAGGAGGCAGATGAAGATGGATGAGAATATCAGGAACATCGAAGTGATCAGGGAGAACCTCGCATACATGACGGAACATCATGGAGAGATCTATGAGGCGTACAGGCAGTATGGGAATCTGGTCCATGAGAAGGGCGGACCGCTGGAGGAGAAGACCAGGTGGCTCATCAAGGTCGCCCTGTCCACGGAAGCCCAGTATCCTTATGCCCTGAGGACACATATCCAGAAGGCGATGAAATGCGGATGCACCAAAGAGGAGATTGAACATGCGATCCTCCTGGTCGCCCCCACATCAGGCTTCCCCAAAACCATGGAAGGACTCCTGGTGCTCAGGGACCTCCTGAAGGAGAAGGAGAACCCGGCGGAATAGGGGATGAAGGGTATCCTGGATAAGGGATGCTTTTTCGAGGTGCATACAGGGCAGGGAGACTGATATCCCTGCCCTGTATGTCGGCGGCGAGGTTGTGGATGAAGGTACCTATTGAAGAAGAGGAAGGGAGGTTTTGTGATGACCATGGACATCGTACTTGTCATAGCAGGGCTCCTCGCAAGCCCTCTGCTCTTCAGCCGGTTTCCCGTGCTGCCTGGCAGCCATACGGATGACAAGTCCCTGAAGGTCTCGGTCATCATCCCGGCAAGGAATGAGGAGCACAGTCTGCCCCTTCTCCTTGACGACCTCAGCAGGCAGACTTACCCCGTCCATGAGATC
>DATISI010000390.1:0-2804 GCA_035581745.1 Clostridiaceae bacterium | reverse complement strand
GATCCTCGGACTGGAGCTGGGGGCTGATGACTATATGACGAAGCCATTCTCGGTACGGGAACTGATGGCGAGGATCCGTGCCCTTCTTCGAAGGATTTCGCCCATCGAGGAGGAGAGGAGCACCTTCACTTTCTCCGACGTCACCATTGATTACCAGAAGCACATGGTGACCAAAGGTGAGGAGAAGATCGACCTTACGCTCAAGGAATATGAACTCCTGGAGACGCTGATCAGGAACAGGGGGAAGGTCCTCAAACGGGACCTCCTGCTGGACAAGATCTGGGGCTATGAGTATGCGGGAGAGACGAGGACCGTCGATGTCCATATCCGGCATCTTCGTCAGAAGCTCGAGGATGACGACAAGAATCCTGTCTACATCGAGACTGTGAGAGGAATAGGGTATCGGTTCAACGATATAGACTGATGAAAAAGAGAATAATTTCGTCCTTTATCACGATCATCACCCTAGTCCTTGTCCTGATCTCTTCGGCGTTCCTCCTGATTTCCAATCTGCAGAACAATAATGCCGTGAGAGAGCGGCTTCACGCGAACAACCTTGTCATTGGAACTTATCTCGAGGACAACCCTGGAGAACAGGACAAGATTTTCGCCTCGATTCCCTTAGGAGTCCGCGTCACTTACATCGATGCTGTAGGGCGTGTGCTTTACGACAGCTCCGGTCAGGAGGTCCTGGAGAACCACCTTCAACGTGCGGAAATCCAGGAAGCGCTTTCGGAAGGCAGAGGAACCGATATCCGCCAGTCCGCGACGCTGGGCGTGAGGATGGTCTACGCCGCAGCCCGCCTCTCTGATGGCAGTTTCATCAGAAGTGCGGTAGAAGCGGGAACTTTCTCTCTCGGTAGAGATTATATGACCTACATCATCACGGCGATTTTCACGGTCATCTTCATCTCCATGTTCATCATCGAAAGGCTGTCGAGCTTCCTTCTCGCACCGATAGAAGAACTGTCCTTCGCAACGGACAGGATCGCACGGGGTGAGCTGTCGAGGAGGGTCTCCGTAAAGAAGGATGCTGAACTGAAGAAACTCTCCACGAACTTCAACAATATGGCAGAGAGGCTTGAGACCACATTCAAAGAATCCCTGGATAAGCAGAACCGCCTCGAAGCGATCCTGAAGAGCATGAGCAACGGGGTGATCGCATTTGACAACAACAACCGCATCATCATGATGAATCCGTTCGCGAAAACCATTTTCGGGATTCAGGGCGATCTGATCAGCATGTCGATTCTTGACATCGAAGGACTCCAGCCGCTTCTCGAGATCATGGAGGGTGACGAGGAGGAATCGGAACTCAGGATCGGCAAACCTGTGAGGAAAGACCTGAAGGTGAAGAAAGCGGACATCCTGGGTGAACGGATGAACAAGGTCGGAACGGTCATCGTCGTCCAGGACATCACAGATGTCCGGAGACTCGAGAACATGAGGAGCCAGTTTGTGGCCAATGTATCCCATGAGCTGAAGACGCCGCTCACCTCGATCAAAGGATTTTCAGAAACCCTGAAATATGTGGAGGACGAGGCGACGCGTATAAAGTTCCTCGATATCATCAATGAGGAGAGTGAACGGCTGACCCGGCTGATCAACGATATCCTGACCCTTTCCTCCATCGAGCAGAACAGGGAGATCAAGGTCGAGGCTATCGATGTGGTGGAAGAGACGCAGCGGATCTACGATATCCTGCTTCCTCTGGCAGTCAGCAAGAATATCGAACTATCCCTTACGGCCGCAAGCAACCCGATCCTCATGGCTGACCGGGACATGTACAACCAGATGATCATCAACCTGATCGAGAATGCCATCAAGTACACGGATCCCAATGGAAAGGTCAAGGTCCGTATCGAGTCCGTGGGCAGGATGCTCACGCTTACCATCAAAGACACCGGTATCGGGATTCCAGCGAAGCATATGTCCAGGATATTCGAGCGGTTCTATCGCGTGGACAAAGCCAGGGACCGCGCCAAGGGCGGAACAGGCCTGGGCCTTGCCATCGTGAAACATATCGTTCTTGCGTTCCATGGCACCATCGATGTGGATTCCGAAGTGGGAAGAGGGACGATCTTCACGATCAGGCTTCCGCTCGATTTCGAGAAAGCCTGACACGACAACATCATGAATTTGAAGACCCCGGATATGGAATCCTCTGCAGGAGGCCCCGTGTCCGGGGTCTTCAGCATGTCCGAAACCTTCTCCGATTTTACAAACACATAACAAAGCCAAAACCTAAAGGAAACATGATGAGGTTATGATAAGAAAGTAGGTTGAACGACAGAAGGTCAAGTAAACCCAACATGTCTAATTTTAGGAGGAATGAAATTGAATAAGAAAATAGCAGCTCTCGTATCAACCCTGGTCCTGACATCAGTCCTTGCGGCGTGCGGTGCCCAGACCCAGACACCAGCGACACCATCAGCGCCAGCGGCTCCTGCCCTGACAGGAACCATCACCATAGACGGATCCTCTACGGTGTATCCTGTGAGTGAAGCTGTTGCGGAAGAGTTCCAGATAGAGAACAATGGCGTAAGGGTTTCCGTATCCCAGTCCGGTACCGGAGGCGGAATGAAGAAGTTCACTGCCGGTGAGATCGAGATCACTGGAGCATCCAGACAAATCAAGGACACCGAGCTCGCAGACGCGAAAGCGAATGGAATCGAGGTCATTGAGATCGAAGTGGCATACGACGGAATCGCAGTTGTCGTGAACAATGCAGCGACCTTCACAGACAACATCACCATGGAGGAGCTGAACACCATGTGGAAGGTGGACTCCACTGTGAAGACCTG
>DATISI010000389.1:0-1965 GCA_035581745.1 Clostridiaceae bacterium | reverse complement strand
CTCAGGGAAAGGGTGAAGAGGACGGCATACAGGTCCTTGATCAGGATTGGGTCCATGTTATCTAGCTCCATTCCTTGTTTATTCAAATTCTCTTCGATTATATCATCTTTCATCCGGTATGGCGTATTAATTTTACAGCTTTTCTCCACACATGCACAATCCAGCACCTCTATAAGGAAGGAATCGTAGGAAGCCATAGTTCCTTTACAACCTTTCTTACTATAATAGTCCTTCCCCATATCTTCCTTCCTTCCGGATGCCATGGCTTCCCAGATACCCTTAGTCCATGGTTTACGATATCTCCGCAAACAAGGGATCATTCAGTTCCCCCGTTTTCCGAATCATATTGACTATTGGAGGTTTATCCCTTAAAATCTATAAGATAAGAGATACGATGAAGAGGACCAGTAGGGGACTGCTGACATTTTAAGAGAGAGGGGATGGTGTAAGCCCTCATGGAAGGATCCCTGAACCTGTCTTGGAGTACTGCGCAGGCAGCGGTTAAAACCGTTATATTTTGTAGAGAGGATACGCTTTGTATCAAGTAGGGTGGTACCGCCGAAGTTTTTCGGTCCCTTTAAGTGGTGCTTTTTTATTGCCCAAAAACCTATGAGGAGGAATAGACATGGAAAAGAACAAGAAATTCGTAGAGGCGATCACCCCTATGGATGTCGATTTTGCACAATGGTATACCGACATCGTGAAGAAAGCGGAGCTCATCGAGTACTCCAGCGTGAGAGGTGCGGTGATCCTTAGACCTTACAGCTATGCCATCTGGGAGAACATCCAGGCTTTCCTGGACAGGAAGTTCAAGGAGACAGGACATGAGAATGTCTACATGCCGATGTTCATCCCTGAGAGCCTGCTCCAGAAGGAGAAGGACCACGTCGTGGGATTCGCCCCTGAGGTCGCATGGGTCACCCATGGCGGCGATGAGAAGCTCACAGAGCGCCTTTGTGTCAGACCGACATCAGAGACACTCTTCTGCGACCACTTCTCCAATATCGTGCAGTCCTACAATGACCTTCCAAAGCTCTACAACCAGTGGTGCTCCGTCGTCAGATGGGAGAAGACCACGAGACCTTTCCTGAGAACCACAGAGTTCCTCTGGCAGGAAGGCCATACCATCCATGCCACACAGGAAGAGGCTGAAGAAGAGACACTGAGGATGCTGAACGTCTATGCGGATTCCATGCGGGACCTCCTCGCGATTCCTGTCCTTAAAGGAAGGAAGACGGACAAGGAGAAGTTCGCAGGTGCCGAAGCGACCTACACCATCGAGGCGATGATGCATGATGGAAAAGCGCTGCAGTCAGGAACCAGCCACTATTTCGGAGACGGGTTCGCGAAAGCGTTCAACATCTCTTTCTCCGACAAGGATGGGAAGAAGAAGTTCGTCCACCAGACCAGCTGGGGTCTTTCCACCAGGGTCATCGGCGCGGTCATCATGGTCCATGGCGACGATTCAGGCCTGATCCTGCCTCCAAGAGTCGCTCCTGTGCAGGTCGTCATCATTCCGGTGGCACAGCACAAGGAAGGCGTCCTCGAGAAGGCGGAAGAGCTGAGGAAAGAGATTTCCGCATTCGCAAGGGTGAAGCTCGACGGCTCCGACAAGAAGCCAGGCTGGAAGTTCAGCGAATATGAGATGAAGGGTGTTCCCATCCGGCTTGAAGTCGGACCAAAGGACATCGAGAACAACCAGGTGGTCCTGGTCAGACGAGATACGAGAGAGAAGACCATCGTCAGCATGGATGAGCTTGAGGAGAAGATCGCAAGCCTCCTGAACGAGATCCATGACGCCCTGTACGAGAAGGCGGCAACCCGTATGGCGACCATGACTTCGGAAGTGACAACCTTCGAAGCCCTCAAGGAGAATGCCGAGACAAAACCTGGATTCATCCGTGCGATGTGGTGTGGAAAGCTCTCCTGTGAGGAAAAGATCAAGGAAGAAGCCGGACTCAGCTC
>DATISI010000388.1:0-15763 GCA_035581745.1 Clostridiaceae bacterium | reverse complement strand
CTATATCCTGGTGGACGAGTTCCAGGACCTGGACCCGGTCCAGCTGAAGATCATCGAGCTCCTCTCCGAGGGGGGCAAGCTCTACTGCGTGGGTGACGAGGACCAGTGCATCTATGCCTTCAGAGGCTCGGACCCTTCCGGGATGATCGCGTTCGAGGAGCGGTTCAAAGGAAAGAAGCTGTACCTCAAGTACAACTACAGGAGCTCGAAGAACATCGTGAGCTACGCGGAAGAGGTCATCGGGTTCAACCATGAGCGGAACCAGAAGGAGCTCCTCTCGAGCCGTGAGGACACCACGAAGATCAGGAAGGTCTTTCCAGAGACCCAGGAGCTCATGTTCCTCGATATCGTGAAGGAAATCAGGAAAGATGACTTCACCTCCTGTGCGATCCTCTACCGGACCAATGCGGAAAGCCTGAGGATCAAAGAGGTATTAAGGAAGGAAGGGATCGCCTACACGTCACGGGATTCCTACAACTTCTACAAAGGTCTTGTCCCGAGGGATATCCTGGACTATATGCGTTACGCTTTCCTGGGAGACAGGGCGGCATTCCTGAGGATCGCGAACAAGCCTTACCGGTTCATCTCCAAGGATGACATCCGGAGGATCGGCGCAGGGGAGGAACCCTTCAGTGTCCTCCTCGATGACACCAAGGCGAGTTTCAGCCTCATCAAGATGCGGGAATTCCAACGGGACATGATGGCCCTGAAGAAGAAGTCACCCGTCCAGGCGGTGCGCTACATCGAGAGCGCCATGGGCTATGGGGAGTACCTGAAGAACTACGCGAAGAAGACATTAAGGGACATCGATGAGCTCATGGAGGACCTCCTGGAGCTGCAGGAGGTCGCGGCCCTTTACGGGAACATGCTGGAGCTCCTGGAAGCCAGTACAAAGGAGGATGTGGACCATCCGGACAGCAAGGTCCTCCTCTCCACGATCCATGGGGTCAAGGGTCTCGAGTTCGACAAGGTCTTCATGCTGAACGCCGTGGAGGGGATCATCCCCCAGGCGATCGCCGAGGAGAACCTCGAGGAAGAACGGCGGATTTTCTATGTCGGGATCACCCGGGCGAGACATGAGCTCAATATATATTCTCCCCGGACAATTCATGGAAAAGAGAGAAAAAGAAGCCGATTCGTAATATAATAGAAGAAGTGGAAAAATAGAAGAAATATCGCGTTGAGGCTGACGCCTCAATGGAAATAGGAGAAAACATGAGAATAGAGATAGGAAGCAACGAGGCCGGTCAGAGACTGGACAAATTCATCAAGAAATACCTGAAGGACGTCCCACTTTCCGCCATCTACAAGGCGCTGAGGAAAGGCGACATCCGTGTGAACGGGGCAAGAGGAAAAGAGAAGGACATGCTGAACCTTGGAGACATCATCGAGATCAAGTATCTCGAATCAAAGTCTCCCGACCAGCCGAACAAGTTCATGGAAGTCGTACCGGAGTTCAAGGTCACCTTCGAGGACGACAATGTCCTCATGGTGGAGAAATGGCCTGGAATCCTTGTCCACAGGGACCTCGACGCCAAAGAGCCTACCCTGACCGACCACGTGCTGTCCTACCTGAAGGAGAAAGGGGAATACAGCCCTGAGAACGAGATGACTTTCGCGCCTTCACCAGTGAACAGGCTGGACAGGAACACGTCAGGCATCGTCATCTATGGGAAGAACTTCGAGGCCCTGAAAGCCCTGAACGAGATTATGAGGGAACGCGACATCGAGAAGAAATATGTGGCGCTCGTCAAAGGAAGGGTCAAAGACGGAATCTACAAGGCCTATATCGAGAAGCGTGAGGACCAGAACAAGAGCCTGATCTCCCTCGAGAACAGCCCGTCCAGGCGCGAGATCGCCATGGAGGTCAAGACGCTGGAGTCCAGCGGTATCTAGTCCTTCGTGGAGCTGGACCTCCTGACAGGCCGCAGCCACCAGCTGAGGGCGCATCTTGCGTTCCTTGGACATCCCATCGTCGGTGACACCAAGTACGGTGACAAACAGGTCAACGGATACTTCAACAACAAGTATGGTCTGAAGTTCCAGTTCCTTTATGCCTACAAGGTGACTTTCAAGAATCCTGTGGAGAAGCTGGAGTACCTGGAGAACAAGGTGATTGCGGAGAAGCTTCCACCAATCTTCAAGAAAATCAAGGGCGACGTATTCAAATTTGACCTTTAGGAAGGAATAGCTATGAAAGAGCAGTCAACGAGCCGTGGCTTTGCGTACCTGTCCATCGCCGAGGTTCTTGTTAAAGTCATGTCTGTCATCTATGTCCCGCTCCTGGTCCGCATCCTTGGCGATGTGGGACATGGCGTGTATGTCATCTCCTATGATGCCTTCACGTTCATCTATGTCCTCACCAACGAAGGGATCCAGCGGGGCATCGCGAAACTCATCTCTGAACTGACCGCAAGGGGCAACCACAGGGATGCCCTTCGGGCATTCCGGATCGCGAGATCCCTCCTCATCCTTGGAGGCCTCATCGCGTCCCTGCTCCTTTTCTTCATGGCGCCATACATCGCGGATGCCGCGGTGAGCCCTCAAGCCACCCTCGCCATCCGTGCCCTGGCACCTACGGTGCTGATCACGGCTGTACTTTCCGCGTATCGGGGCTACTTCCTTGGAAGGAGCTTCATCACAAGCAACGCGATCTCGAAAATCATCGAGCAGCTGGTCAATGTCGCGGTCTCCCTTACTGCGGCGTACTTCCTCATGAGGGTTGACCTTGCCTACGGTGTCGCCGGAGGAACCCTGGGTACCAGCGTCGGCGCACTGGTTGCTGCCGTGCTCCTTGCAAGGGAATTCTACAAGGCCAGGCTCCACAAGGTGAAGCGTGCCATGCAGAATCCTGATGAACCCTACCATACCAACAGGCAGCTCCTCAGGAAGCTGTTCGATTATGGCATCCCCATCACCATGGGCGCCGGAATCCAGAACCTCGGTGGCTTCATCGACATGTTCATCGTGAACAACAGCCTTGCGCTCGCAGGACTGAATTTCACCCTGGCCAAGACCGCGTTCAGCCAGCTCTCGAGGTACAAGACGCTGATCTATACCCCGAACACGATCATCATCGCGCTGACTTCCGTGCTTCTACCTGGAATCTCCAGGTCTCAGGCCATTGGAGACCACGAGGGGGTGCTCACCAAGATCAGGTTCGCCGTCAAGGTGGTCTTCATGGTAGGGCTGCCTTCTGCTGTGGGACTCACGGTCCTCGCAGACCCCGTCTACAATCTTCTCTATCCTGGAAGGGAAGGTTCCTATCTCCTGAAGTATGGCGCATTCGTCATTGTCTTCATGGGATTCGTCCAGGTCCAGAATGTCATCTACCAGAGCTTCGGAAGGTTCTACTGGGGAATCGCGACCCTGAGCCTTGGAATCCTGGGAAGACTTGCGACCAACGCTTACTTCGTCAGGATCCCTGAGGTCAACATCATGGGTGCGATCATCGCGACCTTCACGAACTTCATGATTCCATTCTTCCTCAACCACTTCATCCTGACCCGGGTCATGAAAGTCAGGATGGAGATGATGAAGGAAGTGGTGAAGCCCCTCGGGGCATCCCTTGTCATGGGCGGCGTGCTGTTCGTGACGAACTTCCTCATGGACATGATGGGGCTCAGGTACGCCTTCAGCAGCATCCTGACCCTCGCAAACGTCGCCCTGGGCGGCGGGGTCTATGTGGTCACCCTCATGCTGATCGGAGGCCTCAGGAAGGCGGATATCGAAGAGATCAGCCCGAGACTCCTGAAGAAGGTCCCAAGAGTCATCAGGGACAGGATGAGCTAGCGCTCCCTGGAAACCTAGCCTGAAATGACAAATCCATGCAGACGGCATCGACAGACGCCTTCTGCATGGATTTTTGTTTTCTCCCGTGTCTGGGTTATTCGTGTCAGGTCCATAAGCCATATGTTCATCAATCTCAGGTTCAAGGATCTTAGGTTCATGGTTTCGATGGATCCTGCCTGTTGGGGTCTTCCTATAAAACCGGACATTATCCACTTCTGATCGAATCCCATCAGTCAGAAGGAGTCTCTTGCCGGAACCTAGATGAGGTTCTCGGGATTCAGCTTAAGGAGGTCCTCGTGGACGAAGAGGCCGTCCTTCCTGATGAGGACATCATCGAAGTAGATCTCACCGCCGCCGTATTCCGGTCTCTGGATGAAGACGAGGTCCCAGTGGATGGAGGACCTGTTGGTGTTGTCCGCATCCTCATAGCTGTTTCCTGGGGTGAAGTGGATGGAACCTGCAATCTTCTCGTCGAAGAGGGTGTCCTTCATCGGCTCGAGGATGTAGGGGTTGACGCCGATGGCGAATTCTCCGATGTGCCTTGCGCCTTCATCGGCATCGAGGATCCTGTTGATCCTTTCGGTGTCGTTGGCTTCGGCCTTCACGATCTTCCCATCCTTGAACTCGAACCGGATCTTCTCGAAGGTGAAGCCCTGGTAGAGGGATGGTGTATTATAGGAAAGCGTTCCGTTGATGGAATCCCTGACCGGTGCGGTGTAGACCTCCCCGTCCGGGATGTTCATCTCGCCTGCGCATTTGATCGCAGGGATACCCTTGATGCTGAAGCTGAGGTCGGTGCCCGCTCCCGTGATCCTCACCCTGTCCGTCTTCTCCATGAGCGTGACGAGGCTGTCCATGGCCTGGGACATCTTGGAGTAGTCCAGGTTGCAGACATTGAAGTAGAAATCCTCGAAGGCCTCGGTGGACTTGCTGGCCGCCTGAGCCATGGAAGGGGAAGGATATCTCAGGATGGTCCATTTCGTCTTGTTCACCCGGATGTCGAAGTGGACCGGATGGACGAAGTGCTTGGAATAGAGGTCGAGCTTCTCTAAAGGGACGTCTGAAGTCTCGCTGATGTTCATCCCGGACCGGATTCCGATATACGCATCCATGTCCTCCATCCGCGCGGCTTCATACTTGGCCATCATTTTCAGCTGTTCTTCCGTAGCCTCGATGAGAAGGGCACGCTGGACCCTTGAATCCTTGATGGTGACGAAAGGGACTGCCTTGACCGCGCGTACCTCTTTGACCAGGGCGGCAACGAGTTCGTGTTCAAGTCCCGTGCATTCGATCAGGACCTTCTCGCCTTCTTTCAGTCTTGTGGAGTAGTTCACCAGCCAGTGGGCCAGTTTCTCAATTCTGGGATCTTTCATGTTGAATCCTCCTATGGATGTGATTTCTTCCCTATTATAGCATCATGAAGGAAGATTTTGAAACATTGGAGAAAGCGCGAAGGCGGAATAAACAGGAGATTCCAGGGTGGTTTTTTGCATAAAAAATATCAATCTATGTAAAGGATTACATGAAATCGGTATAAATAATTGGTTTGATTGACAAAATATACGAATTAAAACCGCTGATTGTTTAATAAATATCAATATAAATTATCTAAAATGAAATATTTATTCCCTATAATGATAAATTGATAAAATGGATAGAATTATCAGCAATATTCATAAAAAATTATTATTCTCTTTCAAGCTGTGCGTTATTGTATTATTATTATGAAATATCTAAGGTTTTAAGGTATAATTAAATAAAAACCAAAAGGAGTTGAGGAAAATGGAGGGTTCTTTGGAAAAGAAGCCAAAGGGCACATTTGAATCAACCTATGGAAGAGTACTGACGGGTTTCATGGTAGCAGCGAATCCGTTCAAGAAGATCGCTTTCAAGACGCCCTGCATGGTCCATAGGTATATCAACATCCAGGCAGTCCAGATCCTTGATAACGAAGGACATACACAGGCTGCCCATTTTTATAAAGCTTTCATCAAACAACTGAATGAAGGTGCGGTATGGGCAGACCAGGATTTCAAATCGATAAACCATTTCTATCATAACAAGATGCACAAAGGCCTTTACGGTTTCTCGGACGCACTGAGCGAGGCACGCAAATACAGGGACAAGAGCCTGTTCTTCCTTGAGAAAGGGAATGTCTACAGGTCGGTCTTCTATCTCGGCGTGGTCGCCCATCTCATCCAGGACATGACCGTACCACAGCACGTCAACAACAGGCTGCTCGACAGCCATAAATCATATGAGACCTGGATCAAGGAGAAGATCTTCGCGGAGATCGACTACAGCGTCCATGAAGGTGTCGAACGATTCGACCATTTCGATGACTATATCCGCGAGAATGCGAAGACCGCGAATGTCCTCTATGAGAAATACAGTGGGGACGAGGACAAGGAGAAAGTCTACTATGAACTGTCCACCCAGCTGATCGCCGAGGCACAGCGTACAACGGCCGGACTGCTCCTGGATTTCTATGAGGAGCATTACAGCGGAATCTGATGGATCCATCCTGAAGGATGGTCAAAGGAAGACTTGACATGAAGATACTACTCGTGGGAATCAATTCCAAATACATCCATACGAATATCGCGCTCAGATACCTGAGGAGGTTCACGGAGGACCTGGATTACGAATGCAGCATCCGGGAGTTCACCATCAACCAGGGAATCCGGCACATCCTCGAGGGGATCATC
Source organism: Clostridiaceae bacterium (assembly GCA_035581745.1). GTDB lineage: Bacteria > Bacillota > Clostridia > Clostridiales > Clostridiaceae > Youngiibacter. The sequence goes on along the minus strand of DATISI010000388.1, from coordinate 9,263 downwards.
GCAGAAAGACCGCATTTGGTGGGCTTCTCCACCTACATATGGAATATTGAGTATGTAGAAAGATTATCGGTGATGATCAAGCGTATCGATAAGAACATCAAAATCTTCTACGGAGGACCTGAGGTATCCTATGACAGTACAGGGCATCTCGGTTCTCTTGTTGGAGATTTTATTTTGAGAGGGGAAGGCGAAGCCACTTATCGTGAATTCGTCGAAGCCCTCATCGACAGAGAAAAAACTGGAAGAGACATCATGGAGGACGGAATTCCTTTACAGTTTGACATTGCGGGCCTGACCTATAGGTCGGGAATGGAAATCCTGAAAGGCGAAGACCGCAAGAAGATGGACCTCGAAGACCTGCCTTTCCCTTACGAAAGCAGGGAAGAACTGGAGGACAAGGTGGCCTACACCGAAGGGTCACGGGGATGCCCATACTTCTGCAAGTACTGCCTCTCCGCTTCGGAGAAGGACTTGAGGTTCGTGCGGTACGACAGGATCGTGGAGAATATCGGCCGCCTGATGGACATGGACGCGAAGCTCATCAAATTCATCGACAGGACTTTCAACATCCATCCCGATGCGGGCAGGATCTGGGCCTATATCATCGGCCTGGACACGGATGTCACCTTCCACTTCGAGATCTCCCCGAACCTGATCCGCAGGGAGCATCTGGATATCTTAAGGAAAGCGCCTCCGGGAAGGATCCAGTTCGAGATCGGGATCCAGAGCACGGACGAGGTTGTCCTTGACCATATCGACCGCCTCATCGGCTTCGGCGAGGTGAAGGACATCCTGAAGGAAATCCTTTCCCTTAAGAACATCCATCAGCACCTCGACCTCATCGCGGGGCTCCCCATGGACACCATGGAGACTTTCAGGAAGAGCTTCAACGAGGTCTATGCCCTGAGACCGGATATGCTCCAGCTTGGCTTCCTCAAGATCATCAAGGGGACGCCCATGGCACGGGAGGCAGGAAGGTACGGGATGGTCTACAGCCCGTATTCCCCATACGAGATCCTTCGCACGGACACCATGGATTTCGATGACCTCACCCGGCTGAAACAGGCGGAACATGTGCTGGACAAATACCATAACTCCGGAAAATTCCGCAACACCCTGGAATATGTGCTCAAGGGACACGAGAGCCCGCTGGATTATTTCCTGGCCCTTGGCGAACACTTCCATGTAAAGGGTTTCGAAGAGAAGAGCCCCGGGTCTACGGAATATTACAGGATTCTCAGGGATTTCTCCCTGAAGGACATGAGAGACCGGGGGACAGTCCCCCATGAGTCGTTATTGAATGAGATCGTCAAATATGATTATCTCGTTTTTAATAAAAAACAATACCTGCCAGATTTTCTACATAGGAACTATATGGACACGAAAGAGATCAAAGACCGACTGAAAAAGGAGGGGGATAAGAAGGGGCATGTCGAGTGGTTTTCCATCGATGTCCTGGCCTATTTCGAGTCAGAAACCATCAGGGAGCGTATGACGCCTATCCTGTTCGAGGAGGGGATGAAGCCTGTAAGTTTGCCAGATTTCATGGTTTGACCCATGAGAACGTTTCTTAAGTAGTGAAATTATAAAAAATTATTGCTAATGGTACGAATCTGTAATAAAATGGTTGGTATGCAGTAATTAATATCACATTACATGGTAATTCATTTTTCATTAAAGGTGGTGATAAAGTGGCAAAGGAAGCGATAGAAGCCGTCAAGGCGGCCGAGGAGAAAGCGAGAGAAATCTTGCTGGAAGCAGGCCATAGATCCAGGGACTCCCGAAGGGATGCGGAACTCACAGCAGAGAGATTATATAAAGAGATTCTCGAGAAAGCGGAGAGGGAAGCACAACTCCTCAGGGAGAACGCTGTAAAAGAAGGAGAATCCATAGCGGGTCCGATTATCGAAACGGGCAAGCTGGAATCTCAAAAAATAGCATCACTGCAGGACAATGACCTCAGTGGCGCCGTAAATCTAATTATCGAGAGGATTGTGAACGCAGATGGCAATAGTTAAAATGAGCGATTTCAGCTTGTTTGCCTTTGATTCCGAAAGGGATGACCTTCTCCACGAGCTGCAGAAGTTCGAATATGTTCACTTTACCGATCTTGACAAGGACGAGACCCTCAAAGAGGAAGGACTGACAACGGTCACCGTACCCCACAGCATCGTGACGGTGGACGAGGACCTGGTAAAGGTCAGATATGTCCTGGACAACCTGGCGAAATACGATACCAGGGAGACAGGCATGAAGGCAATGATCAAGGGAAAGACAAGCCTGACTTTCACGGAGCTTGAGAACATCGCTTCGTCTTATGATTACAGGCCGGTCTATGATGACCTGAGAGCGAACATGCTGAAGATTGACGGTCTCGGACAGGAAGAGATGAGACTCAGATCGGAGATGGAGGAACTGCGGCCCTGGACAGGACTGAAGGTCCCCATGAAAGAGATGAGGGGTTTCGAGCAGAGTGAGATATTCACAGGCACTGTACCGAAGAAATTCAAAGACAAACTTTTCAATGAACTGCTTCCCTTCGAGTTCACACATTATGAAGTCATCAGTGAAGGAAAGGACGACCTCTATCTCCTTGCCATCGCCTCAAAGGGTGAGCGGGATGCGCTGAATGAGGTCCTGAGGAACAACAGCTATTCCAGCCTGAGGATCAGCGGCGATGAGGAACCAGAGATGGAAATCCATCGCATCAAAGCCAGGATGGAGGAGCTCAAGACGGAAAGGACCGCACTCCGGGAGAAAGTGAAAACACTCTCTTCACACCTTGCGGATTTTGAGATCTACTATGAGTACCTCATGAACAGGAAGCTGAGGCTCCTTGTTTCAGAGAACTTCCTGAAGACAGAGAGCGTGAATGTGATCCGTGGATATATCCCGACGGACATGAAGGAACAGTTCACCGAGGCTGTCGTGAAGTCACAGAAGAATGCCTACTACCTGGATATCCAGGATTCGGAGGAGGAAAACGAAAGTGTTCCGATCCTTCTGAAGAACTCCAGGATGAATTCATCTTTTGAATCCCTCACGACCATGTATGCGCTGCCACAGTACAGCGAAGTCGACCCGACACCGCTCTTCGCACCGTTCTATCTGATCTTTTTCGGAATGATGGTCGCGGACCTCGGTTATGGAGCCCTGATGCTGATTGGGACCATCCTTGCTTTGAAATATGCGAAGCTTGCACCCGCCCAGGAGAAATTCATCAGGTTCTTCTTCTACCTCAGTTTCTCCACCATGGCATGGGGACTCATCTACGGTTCCGTGTTTGGTGACCTCTTCCCGAATATGCCGAGACTTGTGAATCCGGCCACGGACTATATGGCCCTTCTCATCATCTCGATCGTGTTCGGACTGATCCATATCTACTTCGCGCTTGGAATCAAGGCGTATCTCTACATCCGCAACAAGGACTTCATCGGCGCGGTGTATGACGTAGGCTTCTGGTACCTGGCCCTGACAGGCGGTATCGGGTTCATCCTTACCATCCTCGTTCCTGTGGCACCTCTGCTCAAGACAGCCGCCCTGGTGGTTATGGCTGTGGGAATGGTGGGCATTGTCGTCACGGGCGGACGAGAGAACGAATCCATCGTCGGTAAAGCGGCAGGCGGATTCTACAGCCTCTATGGCATCTCGAGCTATGTAGGAGACTTCGTATCCTACTCCAGGCTCATGGCACTCGGTCTTGCTGGTGGATTCATCGCGACAGCCATCAACATGATGGTCAAGATGGTTTCCGGAATGGGAATCATCGGCATCGTCTTCGGGCTCGTGATCTTCGTGGTCGGACAGGGATTCAACCTGTTCCTCAGCGTCCTCAGCGCCTATGTGCATACCTCCAGACTCACCTACGTGGAGTTCTTCGGAAAGTTCTACGCAGGCGGAGGCAAGGAATTCAAGTTATTCAAGAATAAATCCAAATATATAAACTTAACGTAGTTTAGGAGGAAATGTAAATGAATTTTTCACAGTTTTTTATTGAAAATGCCGGTGTCGTCTTTGCCATATTGGGTATCGCTACAGCAGTAATCCTGTCGGGTATGGGGTCAGCAAAAGGTGTCGGACTCGTTGGTGAAGCTGCAACAGGACTGATCGTGGAAGAACCACAGAAGTTCGGTAAGTCCCTCGTCCTCCAGCTGCTTCCAGGTACACAGGGTCTTTACGGATTCGTTATCGGCCTGATGGCGCTTGGACAGCTTGATGCAGGTCTTTCACTTGCACAGGGCGTATACATCTGGATGGCCTGCCTTCCAATCGGATTTGTCGGATACTATTCCGCAGTCGCACAGGGCAGGACGGCAGCAGCCGGACTTGCGATCCTTGCGAAGAACGAAGAGCATTCCACCAAGGGTATCATCTACGCCGTCATGGTCGAGACCTATGCCCTCCTGGCATTCGTCATCTCACTGATCCTTCTGAACGCTGTCACATTCTAAGACACGATGCGTTTGAACAAACAAACTAAGAAGGATGTGAGTTAATGTCAAATTTGGATAATCTGACCGAGAAGATCCTCAGCGATGCCAAGGCTAAAGCCAAGATCGTTCTTGATGAGTCAGAAAGAATGAAAGAGGAGATAGTGAACTCCAGGGTCAAGGAGGCTGAAGGCAGGAAGGGCAGGATCATGGAGAAAGCAGCCTCTGAAGCCAGCCTGATGAAAGACAGGGTAGTCTCCAATGCAGAGCTCAAGGTGAGGAACGAAAGCCTCCGAGTGAAGCAGGAAGTCATAGACCGCGTATTCGACCTTTCAAAGAAGAACTTAATGAATCTAAAAGAAGAGGAGTATGTCTCTTATCTGAAGCGCTCACTGGCCGCCCTTGACCTCAAGGGTACAGAGACACTGGTCGTGACGCGTCCCATGGTGGAGAAAGTGAAACTTCTTGGCCTTCCCCAGTCCGTCTCAGAGACCGAATTCACAGAATCCGGGTTCAACCTGAAGGACAAGGGAATCGTCATGAACTACACGTTCACCGACCTTGTGGAATACCTGAGAGATGAGCTTGAAGCTGAAGTAGCGACCACTCTTTTTAAAGTATAGGAGGGGCATATGGACAGAATGGATTTTGCCCAGGCTGTAACGAGGACAAGGGTCCTCGAGACCAGACTCCTGACCAAGGGAAGAATAGAGAGAATGGTTGATGCCAGGGATATAGACGAAGTTTTCAAGATCCTCGGCGAGACAGAATATCAGACGGCACTCACAGGCGTGACGAGAGGCGAAGACTATGAGAAAATCCTCTCCACAGAACTGAGGAGGGTCTATAAGCTGGCCCATGAACTGACCAGCGAAAAGTCGGTGGTCCAGCTCCTGTCCCTGAGGTATGACTATCATAACCTCAAGGTACTGGTGAAGGAAACCGCACTGCAGGCCGACCTGAAGGATACCTATGTCAACCTTGGAATCACTGATTTTGCAAAGATAAAGAGCGCTTACCTTTCAGGCGACATGCGGGACATCGAGCCACGCTTCGCCGAGGCACTAGCCGCAGCTTCAAAGGATTTTGAAGCGACGAAGGATCCACAGCGTACAGACATGATCATCGACAGGTTCTACTTCGACCATCTCAGCGCAGTCGCGGAAGGGACGAAAATCCCGCTTTTCGTGGACTATGTCAGGACCCTCATCGATTTCACCAATGTGAAGACGCTTGTGCGGATCAAGAAGCTGGGTAAGGACCTGAAATTCCTCGAGGAGGTCATCATCGAGAAGGGGAACATCCCGAAAGAGGATATCCTGCTCTCCCTGAACGACACTTTGGAGACCATGATGAACAAGATGAAAGGCCATAAGGTCAGCGACGACCTGAGAAGAGGACTGGAATCTTTCCAGAAGACCCAGAGGTTGTCGGAATTCGAAAGGATCTTCGACAACTACCTCATGAGGCTGAACGTCCCTTCAAAGAACATCGTCTTCGGACCGGAACCGATCTTCTCCTACATCGTGGCCAAAGAGGCTGAGATCAAGGCCTTGAGGATCATCATGGTTTCGAAGCTTAACAAGCTTTCTCCTGAATCCATAAGAGAAAGGCTGCGTGAGTTATATGTATAATATCGGAGTAGTGGGAGACAAGGACTCGATCCTCGCGTTCAAAGCGCTTGGCGTCGACGTGTTTCCTGTAACAGACAAAGAAGAGGCAAGGCGTACAGTTGACACGCTTGCCAAGAAGAAATACGGTATCATCTTCATCACTGAGCAACTGGCTGTGCTGATCCCGGAAACTATCGAGCGTTACAACAAGGAGATCACTCCTGCTGTCATCCTCATTCCGAGCAATCAGGGAAGCCTGAATATCGGCCTGGACCGGATCAACAAGAACGTAGAAAAAGCCGTAGGTTCAAATATTTTATAGAAGGAGAGCTTAACTTGAAAGTTGGTAAGATAATTAAAGTATCCGGACCTTTGGTAGTTGCTGAAGGAATGGAAGATGCTAACGTCTATGACGTAGTAAGAGTTTCAGATAATAAGCTCATCGGAGAAATCATAGAAATGAGAGGCGACAGGGCTTCCATTCAGGTATACGAGGAAACGACAGGCATCGGGCCTGGAGAACCGGTCTATACCACAGGAGAGCCACTTTCTGTCGAACTTGGACCAGGACTGATTGAATCCATGTTTGATGGTATCCAGAGACCGCTTAATTCTATTCGAGACCTGGTGGGTGACTTCCTGAGCAAGGGTGTCGAAGTCCCTTCCCTGGACAGGGAAAAGGTATGGCACTTCGTTCCGACCGTCAAGGTAGGGGACACGGTTGCACCAGGAGACATCATCGGAACCGTCGAGGAGACAACCATCGTCCTGCATAAGATCATGGTTCCCGCGAAGGTTTCAGGCGTGGTCACGGACATCAAGGAAGGTGACTTCACCGTCATCGATACCGTGTGCGTACTTGACAATGACATCAAACTGACCATGATCCAGAAATGGCCCGTCCGTAAGGGCAGACCTTACAACCACAAGCTCAATCCGGATGAGCCATTAATCACCGGACAGCGTGTCATCGATACCTTCTTCCCTGTCGCAAAGGGAGGAACGGCAGCCGTTCCAGGTCCGTTCGGATCAGGAAAGACCGTCGTACAGCATCAGCTCGCAAAGTGGGCGAATTCAGAGATCGTCGTCTACGTTGGTTGCGGTGAGCGTGGAAACGAGATGACAGACGTTCTGATGGAATTCCCGGAGATCATCGACCCTAAGACCGGAGAATCCCTGATGAAACGTACCGTCCTCATCGCGAACACCTCGAACATGCCGGTTGCGGCGCGTGAAGCGTCCATCTATACCGGAATCACCATTGCAGAGTACTTCCGTGACATGGGTTATTCCGTGGCAATCATGGCGGACTCCACTTCAAGATGGGCCGAGGCCCTTAGAGAGATGTCCGGACGACTCGAGGAGATGCCTGGTGACGAAGGTTACCCTGCATACCTTGGTTCGAGAGCGGCAGACTTCTACGAGCGTTCCGGAAAGGTTGTCTGCATGGGCACCGACGGAAGAGAAGGCGCCATCACCGTCATCGGTGCGGTTTCCCCTCCAGGCGGAGACATCTCCGAGCCAGTATCCCAGGCGACACTTAGAATCGTCAAGGTGTTCTGGGGACTGGATGCGAACCTGGCTTACAGAAGACATTTCCCGGCAATCAACTGGATGAACTCCTATTCCCTCTACCAGTCCAAAGTGGACAAATGGATGGATATCAACGTGGAGAACACCTTCTCTGACGACAGGACCAAGGCGATGACCCTTCTTCAGGAAGAGTCAGGACTTCAGGAAATCGTACGACTTGTCGGACGTGACTCCCTGTCTGAGACAGACCAGCTGAAGCTGGATGCTGCGAAATCGATCCGAGAGGATTATCTCCAGCAGAACGCGTTCCATGAGGTCGACACCTTCTCTTCCCTCCAGAAGCAGAACCTGATGCTGAAGATGGTTCTTGCCTTCTATGACGAAGGAAAAAGGGCGCTGGACAATGGGATCTACCTGAACGACATCCTGAAGCTCGAAGTCAGGGACAGGATCGCGAGAGCGAAGTACCTGCCTGAGAGTGATATCGATAAAATTAACGGGATCATGGCAGATCTTAGAAAGTCTGTTGACGGCCTGATTGAAGAAGGAGGAATCCTTAATGCTTAAAGAATACAGGACCGTAGCCGAAGTCGTCGGACCACTGATGGTGGTTGAAGGCGTCGAAGGGGTCAAATATGAGGAGCTCGTGGAAATCGAGCTTCAGAACGGCGAAAGAAGAAGAGGAAGGGTCCTCGAAATCAATGGAGACAGGGCCATGGTACAGCTTTTCGAAGGTTCCTCAGGAATCAACCTTCGTGACACCAAGGTGAGATTCCTTGGAAGACCGCTGGAACTTGGCGTTTCAGAGGACATGATCGGAAGGATCTTCGATGGTCTTGGACGTCCAAAAGACGGCGGACCGAAGATCATCCCGGAGAAAAGACTGGACATCAACGGCGTGCCGATAAATCCGGTTTCCAGGGATTATCCCTCCGAGTTCATCCAGACCGGCGTTTCGGCCATCGATGGCCTGAACACCCTGGTCAGAGGACAGAAGCTCCCGATCTTCTCCGGATCAGGACTTCCACATGCGGAGCTTGCGGCTCAGATCGCAAGACAGGCCCGCGTACGTAATTCAGAAGACAAGTTCGCGGTCGTGTTCGCCGCTATCGGTATCACCTTCGAAGAAGCCGAATTCTTCATGGATGACTTCAAGAAGACCGGAGCGATCGACAGGGCAGTCCTTTTCATGAACCTTGCGAACGACCCGGCGATCGAGCGTATCGCGACACCAAGAATGGCCCTGACCTGTGCAGAGTACCTCGCTTTCGAGAAGGGCATGCACGTCCTGGTCATCATGACAGACATCACGAACTACGCCGAGGCGCTCCGTGAGACCTCAGCGGCAAGAAAGGAAGTCCCTGGACGAAGAGGATATCCTGGATATCTCTATACCGACCTTTCCACCCTCTATGAAAGAGCGGGAAGGATCAAGGGCAGAGAAGGTTCCATCACACAGATCCCAATCCTCACCATGCCAGAGGACGACAAGACCCATCCGATCCCTGACCTTACCGGTTATATCACAGAGGGTCAGATCATCCTTTCCAGAGACCTTTACAAGAAGGGCATACAGCCTCCAATAGACGTTCTGCCATCCCTTTCAAGACTGAAAGACAAGGGTATCGGCAAGAACAAGACCAGAGAGGACCATGCCGACACGATGAACCAGCTGTTCGCAGCCTAT
>DATISI010000387.1:0-9527 GCA_035581745.1 Clostridiaceae bacterium | reverse complement strand
CGATGATGATCGTGTTGACGTTCTGGATATCCATTCCCGTCTCGATGATGGTCGTGCAGAGGAGGACGTCTACGAAACCGTCCATGAAGTTCATCATGGCGTTCTCAAGCTCCCGCTCTGACATCTGGCCGTGGGCGACCTCGATGGACACCTCCGGGATAAGCCTCGAGAGGTAGGAATGCATGACATGGATGTCCTCCACCCGGTTATGGACGAAGTAGACCTGCCCGTTCCTCGACTTCTCCCTGAGGATCGCGTCCCGGACGAGCTGTTCGTTGAACTCCACCACGTAGGTCTGGATCGGATACCGCTCTTCAGGCGGCGTCTCGATGACCGAGATGTCCCGGATGCCGGTCATGGACATATGGAGGGTCCTCGGGATCGGCGTCGCGGACAGGGTGAGCACATCCACATTCTTCTTCAGCTGCTTCAGCTTTTCCTTGTGGGTGACGCCGAAACGCTGCTCCTCATCCACGACGAGGAGTCCCAGGTCCTTGAACCGGATATCCTTCGAGATGATCCTGTGGGTGCCGACGAGGATGTCGACATTCCCTTCCTTCAGGCGCTTCATCGTCTCGTTCTGCTGCTTCGGCGAGCGGAACCTCGAGACCATGTCCACGGTCACGGGGAAGCCTGCGAACCTCCGCTTGAAGTTGTTGTAGTGCTGCTCTGCGAGGATGGTGGTCGGGACGAGGAAAGCCACCTGCTTGCCATCCATGACGGCTTTGAAGGCCGCACGCACGGCGACTTCGGTCTTCCCGTAGCCGACGTCTCCGCAGAGGAGCCTGTCCATCGGCTTATCCTTTTCCATGTCCTTCTTGATCTCTTCCAGGGAAGTCAGCTGGTCATCGGTCTCGGTATAGGCGAACTCGTCCTCGAACTGCTTCTGCCATTCCGTATCGTTGCTGAAGGGGAATCCCGGGACCTTCTCACGTTCGGCGTACAGCTTGATGAGGTCCTTCGCGACCTCATCGACATCCGCCTTGACCCTGGACTTCGCCTTGACCCATTCCTGTCCGCCCAGCTTGTTGATCTTCGGCTGCTTGCCTTCTGAACCCACGTATTTCTGGATCATGTCCAGCTGCTCTACAGGGATGAAGAGCTTGTCATTCTTGTCATAGGAGATCTCGAGGTAGTCCCGGATGAGTCCTCCGCTCTCGAGCTGCTTGATGCCGAGGAATACGCCGATTCCGTGGTTGACATGGACGACGTAATCTCCGGCCTTCAGTTCCGTGAAGGACTGCACCTTGGCGAGCCCCTTGCCCCTTGAGACCTTCTTCTTGGTCCGCCTTTTCGCTTCTCCGAAGACTTCCTTGTCGGAGATGATGGAGAGGCTGATCTCCGGGAATTCGAATCCACGGAGCTGGCTTCCAAATGTCACGATGACGCTCCCTTCCGGAAGCTCCTTCACGACATCCTTGTAGACGGACTCCACGTCCCTTTCCTTGAGGATGTCGACCAGCCTTTCTCCCCTTGACCTGGAGCCTGCCAGGATGACGATGCGGAATCCCCTTCTCTTGCGCTCCTTGATGTCCTCGATGAGGAGGTCCAGCTGGCCCTGGTAGTTGTAGATGGTGATCTGGTTGAAAGAGACCAGGCTTCTTGGCGGAAGGAAACGTTCCGTCCGCTGGAACTGGTTCAGGGTGATGACCTTCTTCGATCTTAACGTATCGATGAGCGCGTCCTTGTCGAGGAGCAGTCGCCCCTGGCTTGGGAGGATCTCTCCACGTTCGAGGAAGGCCTGGAAGTTCTCATTGAACTCGAAGTAGGTGGACTCCAGCTTGCCCAAGGCGTTCAGCGTATCCTCCACGATGATGTGGCTGTCCCCCATGAAGTCGAACAGCGTCGACGGCTTCTCATAGAAGAAAGGCAGATAGGAATCAATGGTCTCGAAGAACATCCCTTCCTTGAGATATTCGAGGTTCCCCCGGACATTCTGTTTCAGCTTGTCGAGGTTCTCCTTCATATAGGCCTTCTTCTTCGACTTGGTCTCCACGATGCTCTTCAGTTCGCTCTCGATGTTCCTGTAACCCTCATCCAGGACAGTCCTTGACAGGACCATCTCCTTGGCCGGGAAGATCTCGATGCAGTCCACCTGCTCGATGCTCCGCTGCGTCTCCTGGTTGAAGGTACGCAAAGAATCCACCTCATCCCCGAAAAGCTCGATCCTGTAGGGAAGGGATACCGTGGGCACATAGAGGTCAAGGATTCCGCCTCTAAGCGCGAACTCACCCTTTCCTTCCACCATCTCCACCCGCTGGTATCCGGACTCCACAAGGCGTGAAGCCAGGCTCTTCAGGTCGACATTCTCCCCTTTCTTCACCTCGAAGGTATACTGCCTGAAGTATTCCACAGGCGTGTACAGGGAGGCGAGGGCATCGATCGTCGTGACGACGATCTTCTTCTTCCTGTTTCCAAGGAGCTGGCGAAGGACCTTCAGCCGCTCCCACCTGACGTCGCCCGAAACCGCATCGACGTTGTAGAACACCGCCTCCTTGGACGGCAGGTAGTACACATCGTTCTCGTAGAGGAGCAGGTCCTCGTAGAGGTTCTTCGCCTCCATGTCTTTCGATGCAAACACAAAAAGGCTGGTCTTTTCCTTTCTGAACATTGCTGACAGAAGGAAAGCCTTGGCCGATTCCGATACACCGAACACCCCGACGGGGTATTTCTCATCCTTTATTCCTTTTAGAAGCTCCCTGAATCCTTTTTCCTGGTCAAGGGCATCTAAAATCCCATCTAATCTCATTTTTCCACCTATTCTGCCCTGAACCCGTTGAATTCGCTGATGGCGCTGTCTACTCCATTCTTCACGATGGCGAGGACGGCGTCCTTTGCGGCGACAAGGGCACGGTCCAGAATCTCCCTTTCCTCCTTGGAGAATTTTCCAAGGACATGTCTCACAAGGTCCCTTGAAGGACCTCCGATTCCGATCTTCACCCGCGGAAAGGTCTCCGTATGGAGATGGGCGATGATGGATTTGATTCCATTATGGCCGCCCGCACTTCCCGTTTTCCGGATCCTCAGCCGGCCAGTCTCCAGACTGATGTCATCATACAGGATGATGATCCGGTCGCATGGGACCTTGTAGAAGGCTGCGGCATCGATGACGCTCTCCCCCGACAGGTTCATATAGGTCACGGGTTTCAGGAGGACCACCTTCTCCGTTCCGATCCTGCCTTCTCCGACCAGGCCTCTAAATCTTCCTTTGTCTATCCGGACATCGAGGTCGGAAGCCAGCATGTCCAGCGCATCATACCCGGCATTGTGCCGGGTATGCATATAATCAGGTCCCGGGTTTCCGAGACCAACAATAAGGTACATGGTTACCACCTCTGGTTCTCTAAAAATTCGTGTTTCCTCTAGTATCTATCCCATTGTAAAGTAAAAAAGGGACTGTGGAAAGTCCCTTTTGAATTCCGTTCCGATTTAATTGGAATGCTTAATTGAAAGGAGCCCCAAACAGGGTGGCCTCCACGGTAGTCTCCTGACCGCCCCGCAGGATGATGATCTGTACGATGTCGCCGATGGCCTTCGTGGCCAGATAGTCATCCATGATGTTCTCCGCTTCCAGCAGGTTCCCGTCGATGGAAAGGATGATGTCGGTAGGCCGGAGGCCTGCCCGGTCTGCCGTCCCTTCCGGACTGACGCCCCGGACATAGTAACCCGTACGGTCACCATCATCCTCGTTCAGGATTCCGCCTGTCACACCCATGGAAGGCACCGCCACCTCATCAGGATCCATCATGACCCGCGCGATATGCCGCGCTTCATTGACGGAAAGGGCTGTCCCGAAATCGTCATTGAGCTCATGGGTCAGCGCATGGCTTGTGATTCCCACGACCTCTCCCGACGGATTGACCAGCACGCCGCCATCGAGTCCCTGTCGGACATCCGCATCGGTCTCGAGGACGTAGATCCTGATTTCTTTCCCGTCCACGGTCTGTGTGGTGAGCAGCTTGTTCACGGTGCTCACGACGCCGAAGGTGATGGTCCCCTTGAGCGGGTCACCCAGCGAATTCCCCATGGCGATCACACTCTGTCCGATGCGCATGGTGCTGGAATCGCCAAATTTCACCGGAGGGATCTCAAGTCCTTCGATGCGGATGAGCGCCATCCGCGTCGTGGCGTCCTGTCCGATGACGGTCGCCACCTGGTTCACGCCCGGATCCTGTGCCGTCCGCACATGGACTGTACCCGTGCTTCCTTCGACCGCGGCAAGCGGGACGAGGATATGGCCCTCCGTGTTCATGATGACCCCGTTATAGAGCTCATCATAAAGCAGCGCATCGAAAGCCAGCGGATTCCTGGAGACGCCTACAAGCGACTGAGCTACCGTGTCATAACTGTCACGGATGAACTGCCTGTCATAGAAGTCCCGGCTGAAATTCTGGATATTCATACGGATGATCTGCTGGATGTTCCCTTCGGTGTCCACGCGCAGGGCATCCTGGTAGATCTGCTTCGAAACGACCGTGGCCGTGATGATTGTCGTCAGGAGAAGAACAAGGAAGAGACCGGAGAAAGTGACCAGGCTCCTCAGGAATTTCACCCTGGAATCCTGCTTGAACTTGATTTCTCCAGCCCTGATTTCTTTATTCTGTCTCTCGGAATTAGATTCTGGTTCTTTCTTATCGTATTCTGTCATTGGCTTCTCCTTAGGTCTTGCTCAGGGTAAAGATGAATGCTACCCCTTTCGGCCTGTTTTCCACCCAGATATCTTCACCGAACTGGGTGATGATGTTCCGTACAATAGGAAGTCCGAGTCCAGTGGAAATCTTGTTCGTCCTTGATTTGTCAGCCTTGAAGAACCTGTCCCAGATCATCTGGATGTCTTCCTCCGGGATATTGTCCCCGTCGTTGTAGATGCTGGTCAGGACCTTCTTGCCCTTGCTCTTCGTATAGACCACGACATGGCCGTTGTCCGGCGCATGTTTCATGGAATTGTCCAGGAGGTTCGTCATGACCTGGATCAGCCTGTCCCTGTCGCCCGCGACATAGAGATGGTCTCCCTCCAGGGTGACACTGACCTTGAGCCCTTTGTCATTGATCTTGGTCTCGAACCTGATGATACAGAGCCTGATGATCTCGTTCAGGTCGACTTCCGTCATCTTGAAGGAGAATTTTCCGGACTCCATGGCAGACAGGTCGAGAAGGTCGTTGACCAGTCTCGTCAGCCTCTGGATTTCTTCATAGACAATCGTGAGATAATAGTTCTCTTTATCCCGAGGGATGATTCCGTCGAGGATGCCCGCGATGAATCCCTTCATGGATGTGATTGGCGACCTCAGCTCATGGGAGATGTTGGACAGGAAATCTCTCCTGTTCTTGTCCGTCTGTTCCAGGGATTCCGCCAGGAGGTTGAAAGATGTGGCCAGCTGGCCGATCTCGTCTCCTGACGTGACCGCGACCCTCTGGGAGACTTCTCCCTGGGAGATCTTGGCCGCGATGGTGTTGAGGTCCGTAAGCGGCTTGAGGAGCATCTTCCGGGCAAAGTAATAGATTCCGATCATCGTGATAAGGAACATGGCCGTGGTCATCCCCCAAAGGATCGCGTAAAGGGAGTAGAGCCTGCGGTCGGAATCCGCCTCATTCACATAGACCACCATACTCCCGGAATAGGCTCCCTGGGAGATGAGCGGTTCCACATAGACCAGAGCGTTTGTCCTCGTCACAGGGTCCACTTCTCCCCGGATCTCCAGGGCGTTTCCCGCGATGAGCCTTTCCTTGTTCGGAACATCGAACTTCGAATAGATCAGTGAACTGTAATTCTCGTCCGAGGCATAGTAGACATAGTCCGAAGCATCGATCAGAAGCACCTTCGCAGGATTGTCGCCAAGGATCAGGTTGATGTTCTCATCCAGGGCGACGTCAGAAATCTCCTGGTTCAGGTATTTCTCCGCACGATCAGAGACATAATTTGTCAGATTATCCAGTCGGGTCGCCATCTGAACACCCACGAAATCCTGCATCCATATGGAAAGCACGGATGCGATGAGGATATAGCTTAAGCCAACCATAATCGTAAGGGTGATAACCAGTTTGCTGACCAAACTGCTGTTTTTCATGCTGCATCCCTACTTTACTTCAAATTTATAGCCTACTCCCCATACGGTCTCAAGTTGCCAGTTCGGCCCACCGTGGAGTTTCTCTCTCAGTCGTTTGATATGGACATCGACTGTCCTGGAGTCTCCGGGATAATCATAACCCCATACCTCGCAGAGCAGCTGTTCTCTTGTGAATACCCTGTTCTTGTTCGACGCCAGATGGTAGAGCAGCTCGAATTCCTTCGGAGGCATCTTCACATCCTGGCTCTTGTAGGTGACATTGTAGGAATTGACATCGATGTTCAGTTCCGGGAAGTTCAGGACTTCCTTTCCTCCGCCATCGGTATTGAACCTTCTCATGACGGCCTTCACCCTTGCGACAACTTCCTTGGGCTCGAAAGGCTTCACCATATAATCATCCGCGCCAAGCTCGAGTCCGAGGACCTTGTCAAAGGTATCCCCTTTCGCGGTCAGCATGATTACAGGTGTCTCATAGTCCCGTCTGATCCACTTCAGGACATCCACGCCATCAATGTAAGGCAGCATGATATCGAGAAGCACGAGATCAGGTTTGTAGTCCACGAAAACCTCTTCCGCAGATTTGCCATCCGCGCATACCCTGGTGTCATAACCAGAGCTCTGAAGATACATCTTCAATACCTCACTGATATTTTCGTCATCATCTACGATTAGAATCTTCCCGATCTTTCCTTCCATTCTTATCCCTCCAACGCTTTAATAATCCCGGACAGTCCGGGCACCTTTTACCAACATAATATTAATCTGCTATTAATATCATTAACATTATCATAGCGTCTATTGATAAATAAATCATAGAAGTTACAATAAATTAATTTATAATGGGCTAAATGTTAACAAATTATAATAATTCCAAATTAAAGACAGCCTGGATATCCAGGCTGTCTTTGAAAAATGATGTGGAAATCGCCATTTCATGCCATTTCCAGGATCTCTATCCTTTTGGGGTTCTCGCTTCTAGTCGAACAGTTTGCTGAGTGGGACATCATCTGTGATCCTTCTGATCGCTTCCGCGAAGAGTGGAGCCACGGACAGGGAGGTGAACTTCTCCATGTCCTCCCGGTTTGGAAGCGCGATGGTGTCCAGCATGACGATCTCCTGGATGGCGGAAGCGTTCAGCCTGTCGATGGCAGGTCCGGAGAGGACACCATGTGTACAGGTCGCATAGACGGCTTTCGCACCAAGGTCCTTCAGGGCGTTCGCCGCATTGGAGATGGTCCCCGCTGTATCGATCATGTCATCCACAAGGATGCAGACCTTTCCGTTGACCTCGCCGATGATGTTCATGATCTCGGAGACGTTGGCCTTTGGCCTTCTCTTGTCGATGATGGCCATCGGGGCGTGGAGACGCTCTGCGAGCTTCCTCGTCCTGGTGACGGAGCCAAGGTCAGGGGATACGACGACCACTTCCGGATTCTCCATGAAGCCCTTCTTGATGAAGTGCTCCGAGATGATCGGCATGCCGAGCAGGTGGTCCAGGGGGATATTGAAGTAGCCCTGGATCTGCGGCGCATGGAGGTCCATGGTGAGGACCCTGTCCGCACCAGCAGCAGTCAGGAGGTCAGCGACGAGCTTCGCCGTGATCGGGTCTCTCGACTTCGCCTTCCTGTCCTGTCTTGCATAGCCATAATAAGGAATGACCGCGTTGATCCTACCGGCGGAAGCCCGCTTGAAGGCATCGATCATGATCAGGAGCTCCATGAGGTTGTTGTTCACAGGATTGTTTGTGGACTGGATGATGAAGACATCGCATCCTCTCACGGTCTCGTTGGTGTCGACGAAGATCTCTCCGTCGCTGAACGTCCCCACTTTGCAGTCGCCCAGCTTGACACCCAGGATATCAGCGATGGATTTAGCGAGTTCCGGATGTGAGTTGCCCGCGAAAACCTTGAAATTCGTATAATGTTTGATCATTTGTATAAAGCCTCCCTTATTACTTGCCGCTCTCTCTTCTTTTTGCAGCCCAATCTTCCTTCACGACCTGTCGTGACCTTGCGATGGCCAGGCTGTCCTTTGGAACTTCGTCCGTGATCGTGGAGCCGGCGGCAATATAGGCGCCGTCGTTCACCGTCACCGGTGCGATGAGGTTGGTGTTGCATCCGATGAAGACATCGTCGCCCACCGTGGTCTTGTATTTATGCTTTCCGTCATAATTGACTGTTACGGTTCCGCATCCGAAATTGACGTTCTTTCCCACTTCGGCATCGCCGACATAGGTGAGGTGGGAGATTTTCGTCCCGTCCCCGATGCAGGATTTCTTGATCTCGACGAAATCACCGATCTTGACGTGTGCGCCAATCTGGGATTCCGGACGTACGTACGCGAAAGGCCCGATTGTCGTGTCATTGCCCACTTCTGATTCAAGGACCACAGAGGACATGATTGTCACGCGGTCTCCGACCACCGTGTCCACAAGCCTGGAATCCGGATAAAGCGTGCAGCCGCTTCCAATCACGGTGTTTCCTTCGATGTTGTTGTTCGGATAGATGATGGTGTCCATCCCGATCCTGACATCCGCTCCGATATAGGTGCGTTCCCTGTCGATGAGGGTCACGCCGTTCTCCATATGGAACCGGTTGATCCGCTTCCTCATGATCTCTTCCGCTTCTGCGAGCTGTTCCCTCGAGTTCACGCCTCTCGTCTCATCGAACTGGGTGATGCTCGCGCCCAGGGTGAGCCCCTTGGCCTTCATGATTCCAATGACGTCCGTGAGGTAGTATTCGCCCTGTGCGTTGTCATTCTTCAGTTCTCCGAGTGCAGTAAGGAGTTCCCTGACATCGAAAAGGTACATGCCGGCGTTGATCTCTTTCACCGCAAGTTCCTCCGGTGTCCCGTCCTTCTGTTCCACGATCCTTGCGACATCATCGCCTTCCCTGACCACTCTGCCATATCCTGTCGGGTTGTCGATGACAGAGGTGAGGAGCGTCGCGCTGTATCCTTTCTCCTCGTGCATCCTCAGGAGCTCCTGAACGGTCTCCCTGCGGATGAGTGGAGCATCGCCTGTGAAGATTGCGATTGTCCCTTCCTTGCCGGAAAGGAATTCCTTGGCGCAGAGGACAGCATGCCCGGTACCCAGCTGTTCTTCCTGTACGGAGAAGGAGACATTCCTGGACTTTGTCTTCTCCATGACCTGTTCCTTGCCTTTTCCAACGATGACATTGACCTCATCAAAACCTGCGCTTCTCATGACGTCGATGACATGATTCACCATTTCCTTGCCACATACCTGATGAAGGACCTTGGACATGCTTGACTTCATCCGTTTTCCTTCCCCGGCCGCAAGGATCAATGCGTATTTTCCCATTCGTTCACCTCAACTGTTGATAAATAGAAGGTCAGGAAGGACCAGCCTGTCTGGTCACGCATCACTTTTCCATCTATTTTCTTTGCCTATTATATTATAGAGTAGTAGTCCTTGAAATTCAACCATTTCGGCCATCC
>DATISI010000386.1:0-4444 GCA_035581745.1 Clostridiaceae bacterium | reverse complement strand
TGTCGATCACCTCCTCCCCAATATTTTACATGTTTCCCCTTATCTCCG
Source organism: Clostridiaceae bacterium (assembly GCA_035581745.1). Lineage (GTDB taxonomy): Bacteria > Bacillota > Clostridia > Clostridiales > Clostridiaceae > Youngiibacter. Next base: position 4,396 of record DATISI010000386.1, on the reverse strand, counting down.
CAATCGGCTATGAGGGCTGACAGGGAAAGGGAATGATGGGCAATGCTATTCTCGGCAATCGAAAAGGACAGCAATTCCGGAATGGAACTGCTGTCCTTTTTGACAGATGGATCGGGTGCGCGGCGTTTAGCCGAAGAAATTGAGAAGGATACCGGCTGCGATGGCTGAACCGATGACACCTGCGACATTCGGTCCCATGGCATGCATGAGGAGGAAGTTGCCGGGGTCTTCCCGCTGGCCTTCCTTCTGCACAACCCGGGCTGCCATCGGTACGGCGGAGACACCTGCTGCACCGATCATGGGATTGATCTCGCCGTGCGTGACTTTGGCCATGATCTTTCCGAAGAGGACGCCGGAAGCGGTTCCGATCGCGAAAGCGATAAGACCGAGCGCCATGATTCCAAGGGTCTTCGGGTCAAGGAAAGTGGCGGCATCCGCCTTTCCTCCCACGGTAAGCCCGATAAGGATCGTCACGATGTAGAGAAGGGCGTCTTTGGCGACCTCCACCAGCTTTGGAACGACACCTGACTCCTTTGCAAGGTTTCCGAACATCAGCATCCCGACAAGCGGAGCTGAGCTTGGAACGAGCAGGATGACCAGGATGGTGACCACGATGGGGAAGAGCACCTTTTCCATTTTGCTCACATGTCTCAGCTGTTTCATCCGGATCTGACGTTCTTCCTTTGTGGTCAGAAGCCTGATGATGGGCGGCTGGATGATGGGGACGAGCGCCATGTAGGAATAGGCTGCAAGGGCGATTGGGCCAAGGAGGTGTGGAGCCAGCTTGCTGGTGAGGTAGATTGCGGTTGGGCCGTCCGCTCCGCCAATGATTCCGATGGACGCTGCCTCAAGGGGGCTGAATCCCAGAAGGTGTGCGCCAAGGAAGGCGAAGAAGATCCCGAGCTGTGCCGCAGCGCCCAGAAGCATGCTCTTGGGGTTCGCGATGAGCGGACCGAAGTCCGTAGCTGCGCCAACGCCGAGGAAGATGAGCGGAGGGTAGATCCCATACTCGATTCCGAGATAGAGGATCTTGAGGAGTCCGCCTTCCTGCATCAGTCCGCCTATGGGAAGGTTCACGAGGAGCATTCCAAAGGCTATGGGAAGAAGGAGATAGGGTTCGTATTTCTTGTAGATGGCGAGGTAGATGAAGAGAAGGGATATTCCGATCATGAGCAGATCTCCACCGGTCATGACGGCAATTCCACTGCTTGCAAAAAACGCTTTCAGGATGTCTATCATGCCGCCACCTACTTCGTCCTGACGGTCATGATCAGTGCCCCGCTGTCCACAATGTCACCCACTTTTAGGTAGACATTGGAGACTGTCCCATCCACAGGAGAGACCAGGTCGTTCTCCATCTTCATGGCATCCAGGACGGCTACGACCTGTCCTCTAGTGATCCGGTCCCCCGGAGACACCTTGATGGCGAAGATGGTGCCCTGCATAGGGGATTCGATCCTTTCATCGTTGGCGGCTGGGGCCGTTTCTTTAACTGTTTCTTTATCGGTTCCTTTTAAGGCTTCCCTGTCTTCAGCGTTTCCGACTTCCTCGACCTCGACCAGGTATACTTTTCCGTTGACTTTGACCTTGTATGTCTTCATTTTCGTCTTCACTCCTCGATAATTCTTCTGATTGATTTTATCCTGACATCTCCGCGATAGCCTTCCTGCGCCAGTACTGACGCGGTCAGCATCGCGACGAGCTCATCTTCATCGTCCTCCTGTGAAGGACCATGCCCGGATGGGATGGTTTTCTTCACCTCTGGTTCCTTTGGAAGGAAACGGAAGAGCATGACGACCAGCTGAAGGAGGACAAGGATGAGGAATACGATGACGATCCCAAAGAGGGAAACCATTAATCCGTCTGCGAATGTGAAGTTGGCGATATCCACGATACTTTCCTACCTTTCGATTAACATTTCAAATTCGATGATTCCGTCTTCTGTCTCTCCCCTGGAGGGAGCGGTGCGCTCCGGTTCCCCGGATTCCTGTTCCATCCCGTCCAGAATGGCATACTGAGGGAAGAGGATATAGGACAGCACCTCTTCTTCGAGCGGGTCCCTGCCAATCTTTTCTGCAAGCTCTGTCTTCGCGGCATCGAATATGGGGGTGATGGAAGAGATTTCACGGGGTTCCTGCTCCGGTTCATCGCCCAGGATCAGGTGTCTGACTTCCGGGTCGATTGGCGCGGGCGTTCGCCCATAGCCACCCCTCAGATAGTCTTTGATCTCGTTCGGGACCATGGCATAACGCTTTCCCTGAATGACGTTGATCACCGCCTGCGTGCCTACCATCTGGGACATCGGCGTGACCAGTGGAGGATAGCCCATGTCCTTCCTCACGTTTGGAATCTCCCGGAGGACGTCATTGAGTTTATGGTAGATTTTCTGGTCCCTGATCTGCTGCATGAGGTTGGAGAGCATCCCTCCGGGGACCTCATATTTCAGGATCATGGGATTCACCATGAGTGCCCTGGTCTGGTACTGCCCACTCGCGATATATTTCTGGGAGATCTGGTCTGCGAGGTCATAGGCTTCCATTAGTCCTTCAGAAGAATACGTGACCTCGCGACCCATATGTTCCGCGGTAGCGATGATGGTTTCGGCAGCGATGTGGCTGGTCCCTCCTGAAAAGGGGGAGATGGCCGTATCGATGATATCCGCTCCGGCCTCCATCGCCCGCAGCATGACCAGATGGGTCATTCCAGCCGTGGTATGGCTGTGCACATTGATGGGAAGGTCTGTGACCTTCTTCAATGCGGAAACCAGGCTGAATGCGGCTTCCGGGAGCAGGATGCCTGCCATGTCCTTGATGCAGATGGAATCTGCACCCATGGTGACCATCTTCCTCACCAGGTTCAAGAAATAATCCTCGGTATGGACGGGACTGACGGTATAGCTGATCGCACACTGGCAGTGGCCTCCATGCTTGCGGATGAACTTCACGGAGTTCTCGATATTGCGCATGTCGTTGAGGGCGTCGAATACCCTGATGATATCGATGCCGTTCTCTATAGCGAGGCGGATGAACCTTTCCAGTGTCTCATTGTCGTAGTGCCTGTAACCGACAAGGTTCTGTCCGCGAAGGAGCATGGAGAGTTTGGTGTTCTTTGCGGCTTTTCTGATTTCCCTGAGGATTTCCCACGGGCTTTCGTGCAGGAACCGGAGTGCGGTGTCATAGGTGGCACCTCCCCAGACTTCAAGGGAATGATAGCCGACTTTATCAAGCGCTGTGACAAGGCTGATGATGTCCTCCTTCTCCATACGTGTCGCAAGGAGGCTCTGGTTCCCGTCCCTGACGGTAAGGTCATTGATCAGTATCTTATTCATGAAAACACATCCTTCCTGTTCCGAATCCCCTGTGATGAGACAGGCAGGGGAATGGCAGAATTGCCGACGGAAAGGATCATGACTTGAACCCGGACGGTCGGGGCGTACGGTTCAACATGGAAACACGTTCAGTATAAGCCATTTGAAGGGCATAAACAATGAAATATGACCTTAAAAACAGCAAATTTCAGATGAGCATGAATCTTTTAAGTCAGATACCAGGGCCATGAGGCTCATTTCATGAAGAGGATACAGTCATACGCAGGAAGCGGACAAAAACCTCCAAATCCTCACACCGACAGGGATTTTCGAAGTTTGGCAAGGAAGGGCGGAAGAGGGATGTGCTTACGCCAAAAGATATTTTTGATGAATTGTGGTATAATTCTGATAATGGCGGGAATCCTATGGGGGTTCCGGAATGTGATTTTTCAAGGATGAAAAACGCTGACTCCCGGGCTGGACCCGGGATGATGGGATTTCAAATAACATATGGCGTCTGCCACGAAGGTATCGCCATAGGAAGGTGGAATAGGATGGATTTCAAGTATGAGATGAAGACAGAGAAAGGTTTCGAGGCTGCTGTGGAGGACCTGAAGAAGGAACTGGCGGAAGTGAAGTTCGGTGTACTGTGGGAGCTCAACTTCAAGGACAAGCTCCAGGAGAAAGGGCTTGATTTCAACAAGAATTTCAAGGTCTTCGAGGTGTGCAACCCACCGAAGGCCAAAGAAGTCATGGATCAATACCTGGAAGCCGGATACATGCTGACGTGTAAGATGGTGGTCTATGAGAAAGAGGACGGCGTGAGAATCGGCATGCTGAAACCGACCTACCTCGTGGAGATGCTCGATAAAGACGGACTGGACAAGGTCGCAGAAGAAGTCGAGCAGGCACTCAAAGGGGCCATCGACAAAGCAGTGAAGGAAACAGCGAAGGTCTGATTGGAGGGTTCTCCTAAAGTCAGAACCAGCCTGCTCAGTAAAGGCAGGAACTTTATGAAGGCAGGTACTTCATGGAGACTTCATGAAAAAATCATGGAAAAGATCATAAAAAGAATAGACAGGTTGCGGG
>DATISI010000385.1:0-3372 GCA_035581745.1 Clostridiaceae bacterium | reverse complement strand
TCAAGGAAGCTGCCAAATCCGGATTCGGCGTGAACTTCATGCCAAGAATCGGACCTGGAAAAGACGACAAGGATGTCCAGGTTTATAGCATCAACCAGGTATTCGCGACAACCATGTTCGACGCATCAGGAAAGATCCTGTCCCTGCCTGTCGACCAGCTAGAAGTGGCAACACCAAACTATGACGGAGACGGAATGCCACACCTAAGCGGATTCCCAGGACAGGGCGGATACAACTATGACGAGAACCATGACGAGAAGGTAGATGGAATGACTGAAGACACCGAAGAGAACTTCAAGGCTGAAATCGCCGCATGGAAGACCAAACGTGCACGTGGAGACGACTATAAGGTCGGAATCAGCACATGGCATGAGCAGATGGACGCTTTCCAGAAGCTGTTCGTAGGCAAGACCGTAGCGGAAATCGAAGAATGGGCGAAGAAGTACACTTCTGACGTCAACGGAAGACCGCTCCAGGCTGAATCCACTGTCGAAGGCGACAAGGCGAAGTATGACGCGCTGACAGACGCCGAGAAGGCAGAACTTGCAGAAGTCATCACGACAGCGACCATGAGCGTCAACGATGCCCATGGAAACATCATCTCAGCCATCAAGGCTTCATGGGAAAATGCAAGAGACATCAACCTTTCCGTGAAATAACCAATCAAGGCAAGCCGAAAAAAATATAGATCAAAAAAGCTGACTTCATCTGAAGTCAGCTTTTTTACATGTCTGTTCCTATTCCATTTGCAGATGCCCTGAGCATCATCATTCCGGCGTTTCCTATTTGTCGAAGAGTCCGCCAGTCTTCTTGTTGCGCTTGCCCTTCTGGACGCTTCCATTGTTGTTGGAATCCGGCATCACGGTCTTTCCTTTGGTCGCACTGTTCTTGATGTTGCCGTTACCCTTGCCCTTCTTCTCCTCGATGAGCTGTTTCATCTTCTCTATCGCTTCTTTATTCATGTTTTCTCCAGTCAAGATTCTTCATCTTCTTTGTTACTTTATCCATTGTACGTTCAAATTGTGAAAAAGTAAACTTAAATGTGCCCTTTTCCCCTCCATATGGTATCATGAGACCTATGCTTGTTGTGGAATATACCGGGAATCCCACCACATCCTTCTGTCTAGCGTCTCAAAAATGTAGGGATTCCGCAACAATATTTTCACCGTTTTGTCATTCACTGATCCACATAAGACTTATAATCAAACTATAGAAACAAATGAAAAGAGGAACTCATATGAGAAGAAGAGTGAACATCGTCCTATATTCCGTCATTCTGATATTCTTCATCCTGCTCGTGGTCTATATCTACGGCAGCTACTACAATCAGGGCTTTTAGACGGAACCCTGGAAAACAAAGATTCCCTTAGGAGGCAAATCGTGAAAAAGAAACTGTTCCTGTATACGGCCCTGACTGTAGCCGTCATCTTCATGGGGGTTTTACTTTATTCCGCCCTTTATGGAGATGCCAAGGCAGACTCCTCACCAAAGGTAGATTCCGTACCACTGGACATCAAGGTGGCGATTCGCGGAACCATCATGGAATCCTCCCATACCGGAGAAGTCGGAAACATTCTCGTGGAAGCGGATGATCCTTCGAAGTATGAATTCGACAAGGCCAGCGTATACATCACAAAGGATACCCTGATCTATCGGAATGGCGAAAAAATCACGTACGAGATTGGCCTCCTCGAGATTGACATGGTCGTTGAAGTGGAAATCACAGGACCCATCAGGGAATCCTATCCGGTACAGGTGGATGCGAAAATCGTAAGCATCGTGAGCGAATGACCTGAAACTTCCCGAAGCTACATATAAATCGAGATAAAGACATATTTATTCTCAGGCGCGTGCCTGGGAATTTCTTTTTGCTCTGCATCCCCTACTTGCAAGACAACGCCTGCGGTGCTATAATTACAGAAATTCTAACTCGGTCATCCTGGATATTCGATGAATAATCATGTATCCATATTATTTTGTCAAAATCACAGAAGAAAAGGTGAAACGTATGGGAATAATCGTTCAGAAATACGGAGGAAGCTCCGTCGCGGATGCGGAATGCATCAAAAGAGTCGCAAGACGAGTCGTGGAGACAAAAAGACAGGGACATCAGGTCGTCACGGTGGTTTCGGCCATGGGCGACAGCACCGACCATCTGGTCGACCTCGCGAGGCAGGTCTCGAAGAACCCTGCAGTCCGTGAGATGGACATGCTGCTCTCTACCGGGGAGCAGGTATCGATCTCCCTTCTCGCCATGGCCATCCAGTCCCTGGGGGAATCCGTGATCTCCCTCACCGGCGCGCAGGCTGGAATCCGGACAGACAATGTCTACAGCAAGGCGCGCATCATGGACATCAGCTCCTCCAGACTGGAGAAGGAACTGAACGACGGCAAGATCGTCATCGTCGCAGGATTCCAGGGAATCAACATCGACAACGACATCACCACCCTCGGAAGAGGGGGCTCCGATACCACGGCAGTGGCTCTGGCCGCCGCCCTTGATGCGGACATCTGCGAGATCTACACCGATGTCGACGGCGTCTACGCTACCGACCCCAGGCTCATCCCGAACGCGAAGAAGCTCAAGACCATCTCCTATGACGAGATGCTGGAGCTTGCAAGCCTCGGAGCCCAGGTGCTCCAGCCCCGCTCTGTGGAGTTCGGAAAGATCCACAAGGTGAAGATCCATGTCCGGTCCAGTTTCAACCATGAAGAAGGTACAATAGTCCAGGAGGTTTCAGAAATGGAGAATGATATCGTAGTAAGTGGTGTAGCCTTTGACAAGAAGACCGTGAGGTTCACCGTATATGGCCTGCCCGACAAACCAGGCGTGGCCAGCACCCTGTTCAAGACCCTCGCGAAGAATTCCATCAACGTGGATATGATCGTACAGGTCTCCAAGGAAGGTTCTGTCAACGACATCACCTTCACCATGGGGAACGACCAGCTCGATGAGGCCAGGATAGTGGTCGATGAAGTGGTCAGGACCGTCGGCGCAAGCGAAGTCTCCTGTGATGATGATGTGGCGAAGGTCAGCATCGTCGGTGCCGGCATGATCACGAACTTCGGAGTCGCGGCTGACATGTTCGACGCGCTTGCCGCAGAGAACATCAATCTCGAGCTCATCAGCACCTCCGAAATCAAGATTTCCGTCCTTGTCAGGAAGAACCATTGCGAGAAGGCCGTAAGAGCCCTGGTCGCCAAATTCAATCTGACCGATGATGCCGCCAAAGAACAGGCCTGATTCCAGGATGTCCTGTATGGACATTTGGACATCCGCAAAGGAAAATATCGTTAAATATTTTTCAAAGGATTGTTAAATCTGCCTCAATTTCTCACCAGAAAAATCCTACAGACCTCTCGGTTCATCAC
>DATISI010000384.1:0-2628 GCA_035581745.1 Clostridiaceae bacterium | reverse complement strand
GTAGAACTCATGAAGAAACGGGAACTTGACTCTGCGGTGGTCATCGATGAGGATGACAGATACAAGGGCGTCCTGACCATCGAGACGATCCTCTCCAGAGGGATACCGGGTCAAAGCATCGCCGCATTCGTGGACACCAATGTTCCCGTGGTGACGACGAGCACCAATGCGAAGGAGGCCTTCGACAAACTGTTTGCGTCGCTCTACAACTACATCGTGGTGCTGAACAGGAACCATACTGTCGCAGGGATCATCACCCGTACGAGCATGACAAAGGCCCTGGCCAGCGTCATCTGGGGAGGGGTGCAGTGATATGGTAGCATTTTTTGACCGATACGGTGAAAAGCTCCTATCCGCGATCTTCGTCCATCTGCAGTATGTCTTCATCTCCGTAGGAATCGGATTTGTCGTGGCACTGGTCCTTGGAATCCTGCTTTCCAGGGTGCCAAGGATCTCCAGAGTCGTGATCCCCATCGTCAGCATCTTCCAGACCATCCCGGGGCTCGTCTTCATTGGCGTCCTGTTCATCTATATTGGGATCAGGCCCGCGACAGTCATCATCGCCCTCTCCATCTATGCCCTTTTCCCCATCCTCAAGAATACCTATACGGGAATCATCGGCGTGGATGCAGGGCTGAAGGAAGCGGCCAAAGGATGTGGAATGTCAGACTGGCAGATCATGTTCAGGGTGGAGCTGCCGATGGCCATGAGTTCCATCTTCAGCGGACTTCGGATGTCCACCATCTATACCGTGTCCTGGGCGGTCCTCGCCGCCATGATCGGACTGGGCGGGCTGGGGGAGTTCATCTATCGGGGCATTGAGACGGACAACAACACGCTCATCATCGGGGGAGCGATCCCCGCTGCGATACTTGCGATCCTTCTTGGTCTCCTGATCGATCTGGTTCAGGCCAGGGTCACGCCAAGAGGCATGAAGGGGAGGAAAACAGCATGAACATGAACAGAGTGATGCAGCACCTTTATCTTGTAAGTATGGCAGGCGGATTCACGATTGTCTTCGGTCTCCTCCTCGGCATCCTCACCTATATGTCCACGTCCATAAGGCCTTTCATCCTCTGGACAGTGGATATCCTGCAGACCATACCGGTCCTTGCGCTCCTTGGCGTGATCATGGTGGCGTTTGGGGCTTCAAGCACGACGGTCATCATCGGTATCATCCTCTATTCCCTGCTTCCTGTGGTCAGGAACACCTATACGGGACTGAGCGACATCGATCCTGCCTTAAAGGAAGCGGCCATCGGGATGGGTATGACAAAGATCCAGCGTCTGCGAAATGTAGAGCTGCAGCTGGCGTTCCCCATGATCCTGACCGGAATCCGGATCGCGATCGTGACCTCCATCGGAACGGCCGTCTTTGGCGCTGTGGTCGGTGGCGGCGGACTCGGCTCTGTCATCAACCGGGCGATCCTCATCCAGGATATGGATACCCTCCTGCAAGCCACGGGAGCCCTCATGGTCATGGCCATCGTGTTCGATTTCGGTATGGGATGGTTCGAGAAAAGATTGAGACGCAAGAAAGTGCATATGATCCAAACGGAACTAGAAACAGAAAAGGAGTTAACGATATGAAAATCAGAAAGATCCTATCCATCATGGCCGTCTCCGCGATGTTCGCGGGAATCCTCCAGGGATGCTCAGCCAAGGCGAGTGACGGAGGAACCTTCACCATCCTCGAGGGGACATTCTCCGAGATCACCATCCTCGGAAGGATGGCCGGAATCCTCATCGAGGAGAATACGGACCTCGAAGTTGTCTATCATGATTCGATGAACACGGTGGCTGCGGGCAACGCGGTCGAGAAGAAAGAGGTCGACCTCTACGTCAGTTACGACGGAACGCTCCTCACCACACTGCTCGGGCATGACCCCAGCGATGTGCCTGAAGGCGAAGACCTCTATGTCTTTGCGAACGAAGCCGGAAAAGAGGAAAGGGGAATGATGCTGATCTCGAAGTTCGGTTTCGAGAACACTTACGCCCTTGCCGTGAAGAATGGATTCGCGGAGACGAACAAGGTCGACACGATCAGCAGCCTCAAGCCGTTCACCAAGGACCTTGTCTTTGGCTCAGAGCATGAGTTCTTCGATGAGGAAGGGACCATGAGGTTCAATCCCTTCAATGCCCATTACGGCATCGACTGGAAGGACAGCGCCTCCATCGACATCGGACTGAAGTATTCCGCAATCGACAATGGAAACATCGACGTGACCATGGTCTACTCGACGGATGGTCTGAACAAGAAGTCAGACCTCAGGATCCTCTCCGACGACCAGAAGTTCTTCCCTCAGTATTTCGGCGCATACCTCAGCAGGGAAACCATCTTCGAGGAGTTCAAGGCGTCCGCTCCGAACCTCGAGGAGATCCTGACCTCCCTTGAAGGGAAGATCAGCACGGAAGAGATGATCGACCTGAACTATGCCGTTGATGCGGATGGAAGGGACCCGAAGGAGGTCGCCAAAGAATTCCTCGTCAGCAAGGGACTCTCGAAATAGGGGGCCTAGGCAGAAAACGATGGAAACCATTGGTGGGACTGGAAACCAGTCCTTCCATCGGTTTCCTTTTTTGGAATCCTCTGAAGGCATTCTCTAAAGGTATCCTCCTCTGAAGGAG
>DATISI010000383.1:0-2701 GCA_035581745.1 Clostridiaceae bacterium | reverse complement strand
GATATAGCCGATGATGACGAGGACCGTCGCAAGGCCATAGATCATCTTCCTCGTGTACCGCCTGCTGAACCAGGGGAAGATGAGGAGCGCCGTGACCTGGGAGACACCCAGGATGATTCCGAAGACCGAGTACAGCCCTTCATTCCGGAACACGTACTTGAAGTAGTAGACCCCGAAGGTCGTGGTCGACATATACCCGATCATGAACAGGGCCATGCAGATACCGGTATAGAGGAGCTGGTCGTTCTGCGTGAGCGCCCGGATCATCACCTTCAGCGTGGTCTTCGAGGTATCCTCTCCGCCCAGGATCTTCGTCTCCTTCACGCCCAATACCGTCACCATCTGGAAGCCCACCATGATGATGACAAGGATCAGCATGAACAGGGTGAACCCCGACTTCAGGCTTCCTGTGGCGCTGCCGAGGAGCCGCGTCAGCGGGATGACACTTCCGACGACGAAGAACAGTCCGATATTCGCGCAAATCCTGGCGAAAGCCCCGATCTCTTCCCTTTCCTTCTGGTCATAGGAGAGGCTGGGCATCATGGACCAGTAGGAGATGTCGTTCATCGTCCAGGCCACATCCCAGAGGATATAGAGGACGGTGAAGTAGATGAGGTAGGAGACTCCGGTGAGGCCCATGTCCATGAAGAGGAGCATGGCGACTACCGCGCTCATGAGGATGCCTGCGACAATCCACGGCTTGTACTTGCCAAAGCGCGTATGGGTGTTGTCCACGATAGCGCCCATGATGGGGTCGTTGAAGGCATCAAAGACCCTTGCCGCCATCATGATGGTGGTGATGCTGATGAGCTGGGCATCCGTCACCCCCACCGCCTCCGTGATGAAGACGAGGAGGTACATGCTGACCATGGTGTACACCATGTCCCTTCCGATGGTGCCCACACCGAAGGAGATCTTGTTCTTCCTGAAAGTCGCCTTATTCTCCATTCCCTTCACCCTCCTCCATCTTTCTCGCTTCCATGAGCTGGGACCCGAAATCCTTGAGGATCCTCAGCTCTTTTCCATATCCCGTCCCCATGTACTGCTGGTTCAGACGGATTCCCGCTTCCAGGAGGTCCCCGTAGGCGGTGTAGTCCTCGACATTGTTGGGCAGCCTGTAATGCCGCCTCGCAAAGGAGAGGATGGGCCCGTCAGACCGGAAGCTCACCGGAACCACATGTTTCAGGAGGTTCCCGAATTCCCCGATGTCCATGGTCTGCCGCCTTGTCGTCACCCGGTACCGCCATTCCGGCTTCAGTCCCTTGAAGGAGAGCACATCCGGCGACGGGCTGGCTTCCGCGAGGGTCTGGAAATTCCCGATGACGGATTCTTTTCCTTCAGGACCTGTGACCTGGAAGACGGTCCGGTTTTCCTTCTCCCTGTCGAAGCGGTGGAACCTGCCATACTGCATGAGCTTCCTGTTTGCCTTGTACCAGCTGATCTGATTTTTGATTTCTTCCTTCTCTCCCGCATCCAGGACATCCAGGTCCAGTTCGTAACCCAGGAGGCCGAAAGCCGCCACGTTGAAACGGGTCTCCAGCGGCGTGGTCCGGAGGGTCTGCTGGTGGGGGCTTGCAGAGACGTGGGCGCCGATTGAGGACTGCGGATAGAAGTAGCTGAGCCCTTCCTGGATCTTCAGCCTTTCCACAGGGTCCGTGTCGTCAGAGGCCCAGGTCTGCGGCATGAAACAGAGCATGCCAAGGTCGAACCTGTTCCCGCCACTCGAACAGGACTCGAAGAGGATGTCCGGATTCGCCTCCGTCACCTGACGAAGGATGTCGTACAGGCCGAGGACATAGCTGTGGAAGAACATCCCCTGATGAGGAACGCTTGCCGAATGCATGTCCGTCAGGTTGCGGTTCATGTCCCACTTGATATAGGACACCCCGCTTTCCTCAAGGACTTCATTCACATTCCGGACGATATAATCCCTCACGTCTTCCTGGCAGAGGTCCAGCACGAGCTGATTCCTTCCATAGGAAGGAACCCGTCCCGCGATCTTCACGGCATACTCCGGATGGTCCCGATAGAGCTCACTGTCCGGGTTCACCATCTCCGGCTCCACCCAGAGCCCGAATTCCATCCCCATCGCCCTGATCTTTGAAGCGAGCCCTCCAAGCCCTCTTGGTAGCTTCCGAGTGTTGACCTTATAGTCGCCAAGCCCTCTCGTATCATCATCCCGTCGTCCGAACCAGCCATCATCGAGGACGAAGAGCTCGACGCCAAGCTTCGAGGCTTCCTTGGCGAGGGAAATCAGCTTCTTCTCATTGAAGTCGAAGAACGTCGCCTCCCAGTTGTTCATGAGGACAGGCCTCTCCTTCCCTTTGAAGGGTCCCGAGACGATGTGCTGGTTGACGAAATCATGGAAGTGGTGGCTCAGGGTGTTCAGCCCCCTGTCAGAGAAGGTCAGCACAGCCTCCGGTGTCTCGAATGCTTCACTGTCCTTCAGGATCCAGTTGAAATTATGCGGGCTGATTCCGGACATCACCCGGATGTTGTCATGGGTAGACCTTTCAATTGCAGTATGGTGGTTCCCGCTATAGACCAGGTTGAAGCCATAGCAGATTCCGGAATCTTCCAGTGTCCCTTTCTTCGCCAGGATGACCCCCGGATTGTGCCGGCTGCTGCTGGTTCCTGTGGTGGATTCATTGACCAGTATCCCGTAGGAGAGTTCCCTCCTGTGGGCATGGGTCTCCCTGAT
>DATISI010000382.1:0-2397 GCA_035581745.1 Clostridiaceae bacterium | reverse complement strand
AGTCCTTCCGGATAATCCGAAGACTCACCGAGGAACGCTTCCCAGTTCTTATTCCTATTTTCCATAGCTCACGCCTCCTTCCTCGTCATCAAGGTCCAGCCTCAGCATCGCCAGGGCTTTCCTCGCCCGGCTCGATACCGTGCCTTCCGGAAGTTCCAGGATCAGGGCGGTATCCGTGATCGTATATCCTCCAAGGTACCTCAGCACGATCACCTTCCTAAGTTCCTCCGGCAGGGACTGCACGGCAAGCTTCACGGGAAGGGACAGGTCTGTTGGTGGCGAGATCATGGTCGGCAGCGCCTCGACAGGGACCTCTCGCTTGCCCTTCTTGAGCACCCGGTAGCACTCGTTGATGAGGATCCTGGTCAGCCACGTCTTCAGGAGTTCCTGTTCCCGGAGTTCCTTCCTGTGGAGATAACCCAGGTATACCGCTTCATCCACAGCATCCAGGGCTTTCACGTCATCCCCAAGATAACCATAGGCGATCCGGTACATCACCGTCTTGTATGCGGTGACAAAAGACACATATTCTTTCTGATCGATTCCCTTCGTTCCAAATCGCCCCATGCTCGTCCCCTTTCCTCCTGACACATCCTGTCTCATCCAGATTTTCTTATATTTCAGCCTTTTCACCAATTAGAGGATTCTCCGTTCCATTTCCATCACGGAAAAATAAAAATATTTCATGAATGATGATGAAAACCCGTTTCACCTCCCATACGCACAATATGGATGGTTCCATGTACGTTCCTCAGCCATCATCTGACGATACGGCCAAGCCCTTCAGGTATAGAGGTCTCCTTCAGCCTTCATTCCCATCATACCAGACAGGGAAATTCCGGGCCATTCTCCACATGCGATTTTTCCATGGAGGCCCATACAGTCTAACTCGGCATCATGCTATAATGGTGGGAATGAAATGCAAGGAAGTGAGAAAGATGATGCCTGTCATGTTTATTGGCCATGGTTCACCCATGAATGCCATCGAGGACAATGAATTCACGAGAAGCTGGAAAAGGATCGCGGAATCCATTCCTGTCCCTTCAGCAATCCTGTGCGTGTCCGCACACTGGCTGACCAAGGGAACCAGGGTGTCCACCCTGGAGGACCCGCAAACCATCCATGATTTCTCCGGTTTCCCCAAAGCCCTGTTCGACGTCGAATATCCCGCAAAGGGAAGTCCTGAGCTTGCTGCCAAGACCCTGGACCTCCTGTCCCCATTCGCTACAGGCGACAGCAGCTGGGGCACCGACCATGGTACCTGGAGCGTGCTTCATATCATGTATCCGGATGCGGATATCCCTGTCTTCCAGCTGAGCATCGACAGGATGGCAAAGCCAGAGGAGCTTTTCGAGATCGGAAGGAAGCTCCAGCCGCTGCGCAAAGAGAATGTCCTCATCCTTGGAAGCGGGAATATCGTCCACAACCTGCGGATGGTCGACTTCTCCGTGAAGGGCGGATTCCCCTGGGCAGAGACCTTCGACCGCTTCATCGCAGATAAGGTCGGAACCAGGGACTTCGACAGTATCCTTAGCTATGGAACGCTTGGAGAGGCAGCAAGGCTTGCCGTCCCCACCACGGAGCACTTCAACCCGCTCCTCTATGTCCTTGGGGCAGCCTCGCCTGAGGATGCCGTGACCGTCTATAATGATACCTGCATCGCAGGAAGCCTCTCCATGACCTCCTATGTCTTTGCTTCAAAGGACTCCCAACCCGAATAGGCTGCGAGGCTATGGCCTCCATCCTGTAAGGAATGAGAATAAGATTCTAAATGCCGCTGGATTTTGGTCCAGCGGCATTGTCATTGGCTCCATATGATGTCTAATGAATCTCTCTGCGTCGTAGGAACTGAACCATCTCTTAGTCACAGAACTCGCTCGTGCAGTCCTCGCTCTCGAAGTCCACTTCCACGGTGACATGCTCGATGCCCCTGCCCTTCACCACTTCCTTGATATGCTGTTTGATCGCGATGATTTCCTCCCTGGGAAGGTCGTCCGGGATGACGATGTGCGTGCTCAGGTGGTGCTTCTGGCCTTCCAGGGTCCAGATATGGGTGTGGTGGACAGAGACGACCCCCGGCTCCCCTGTGATGATTGATTCCATCTCACTGACAGACAGCCCTTTGGGGACGCCCTGCAGGAACACATTCAGGATCTCCCTGAGGTTCTTCACAACATTGTACAGGACAAACATGGTGAGGAGGATGGACAGGATCGGGTCGAGGATCGGCAGGTCCACGAACATCATGATGATGCTCACGACGAGGATCACGATCCACCCCAGCACATCTTCAAGGAGATGCCAGGAGACCACCTTCTCATTGAGAGAGGTCCCCCTTCTCAGCCGGAGGACAGCCAGCCCGTTCACCAGGATGCCGAAGATCGCGAAGACCATCAT
>DATISI010000381.1:0-1511 GCA_035581745.1 Clostridiaceae bacterium | reverse complement strand
ATCTCCTATATCCAGAGCTTCTTCCCTCCTGAAAGGACGAGAAAGCTCCTGAGCGGTATCAAGGGGATCAAGGGGAACATCCTTGGAGCCCTGCTGGGCACCATCACGCCGTTCTGTTCCTGTTCCTCGATTCCACTCTTCATCGGCTTCACCAATGCCGGACTGCCGCTGGGTGTCACTTTCTCCTTCCTCATCTCATCGCCTATGGTGGACCTTGCTTCGGTGATCCTGCTCGCCAGCATCTTCAACTTCAAGATCGCCCTGGCCTATGTCGTCGTGGGTCTCGTGCTCGCCGTCATCGGTGGAACGATCATCAGCAAGCTGAAGATGGAGGATGAAGTGGAATCCTTCGTGTTCAACAACATGGTCCTCGATGTGGAAGAAGAGGAACTTTCGGTGAAGGAAAGGGTCAGCTATTCCTTCGACCAGGTCCAGACCATCGTGAAGAAAGTCTGGATGTACATCCTCATCGGGGTTGGTATCGGCGCACTGATCCATAACTGGATCCCTCAGAGCTACATCGCTGCCGTACTTGGTCAGGACAAATGGTATTCCGTCCTCGTCGCCACCTTCGTCGGCGTACCGATGTATGCGGACATCTTCGGAGTCCTGCCGATCGCGGAAGCGCTTCTCATGAAGAGCGTGGGTCTCGGAACCGTGCTCGCCTTCATGATGGGTGTGACGACACTGTCCCTTCCATCCATGATCATGCTGAAGAATGTCATCAAACCTAAACTCCTTGGCGTCTTCATCACCATCGTGACCCTTGGAATCATCATCATCGGATACACATTCAACGCCTTCGGATACCTGTTCCTGACATAGGACAGTGAAGGCAGGACCTGTCGCACAGATCAAGCGATGGCCAGGAAGCTGGCCGCCAAATTAAGGGAGGAAATATCAATGGAAATCAAGATTTTAGGCTCAGGCTGCAAGAACTGCGTGAACCTCGCGGACAACGCGAAGGAAGCGCTGAAGACACTCGGGGTGGAAGCAGACATCATCAAGATCACAGACTTCAAGGAGATCGCGAAGTACGGGGTCATGAGGACGCCTGGACTCGTCATCAACGAGAAGGTCGTTTCATTCGGGAAAGTGCTTAGCGCGAAAGAGATGGAGCCCTTCATCATCGCTGCGAAATAAGGAATCATCTGGTGGCCTTCAAGGCTGCCATTGAACCAGAAAAACCCTTCCGGACCAAGCTTCGAAAAATCAGAAGCTGCGTCTGGAAGGGTTTTTCTGTCTGGGTCCGATTTCGCTAGACCCTTTTCCGCCATCCGCCAACCAGGATCAGGATGATGGCCAGGACGAGCAGGGGGATGGCGATGAAATTCGGGATGGGGGTGACAAACCGGTCGATGAGGATTTCAGCGACTGCAATGAGCAGCCCGGCTTTGAAAAACGGGGTGAGTTCCTTACGCATATTTCCTCCTCAGGATAATCTCTGCACAGGATGAATCAGTCAGCACCCTGTGCACTTGCAGACGGTATCTCAGGTGTTGTGATTGTGG
>DATISI010000380.1:0-6315 GCA_035581745.1 Clostridiaceae bacterium | reverse complement strand
ACGAGGACGGAGCCCGACAGCGCGACGAAGATGGGAACGGACAGCAGAAGGAGTGCGAAGAGCAGGAGGAAAAGTGTCGCGATCATTCCGTCTCCCCCTCCCTTCTCCTGGTCTCAGCGAGCAGCCGGAGGAACCGGTAGGTCATGAGCAGACCGCCCACAGGGACCGCAAGAGAGAAATACCACATGGGGGCCTCAAGGGACGGGCTCCGCTGACCCGTCGCGTAGACGCTCCTGGTCAGGATCCCTCCCCATACGGTCAGGAAGGTGGTGAAGAGGATGGCCACGGTCTGGGCGAAGCGCATGATGGCACGCTTCAGCCGGCTGGTTTTCTCGATCGCCAGGATGATGGTGACGGCAAGGTGGTCATTTTCCCTTACCGCCGCGCTCCCCCCGATGAAGGTCAGCCAGATGATGGCATACCTGGTGTATTCATCCGCCCACACGATGCTGCTCCGCAGGAAATACCTGAGGATGACATTCACCATGAGGACCCCTCCACCCGAGAAAAGGGCGAAGCTGATCAGCGTATTCTCGAAATAGGTCAGGAAATCATCCATTCTCTTCATCACATCACCCCTCTCTCTTCATAGGGAACCCGGTCTCTTCAAGGGTCAGTCTCCGCCTGTCGCGGGCATCCCTAGTTCCCGAGCTCCTCGATCTTGTCATACGCCTTCTGGAGCAGGTCCGCTCCGATGATGTCCCTGAATTTGTCATGGACTGGCCGCCATGCGAGTCGGAACTCCTCGACTTCGGCGTCCGTCAGCCTGACGACCGTCGTGCCGGAATCCTCTATCGTCTTCACATACGCCTCTTCGCGCTTCGCGGTCTCCTCACGCTCGATCTTCGCGGCTGCAAGCGCTGCCTCCTCGATGATCGTCTGATGCTCTGGTGTCAGGGTATCCCAGAAGGTCTTGCTGAAGAGGAAGGCATAGGCGAGGTAGCCGTGGTTGCTCAGCATGAGATGGCTCTGCACTTCGTAGAATTTCATGCTCACGATGGAGACAAGCGGGTTCTCCTGCGCTTCCACCACGTTCTGCTGCAGGGCGTTGTACGTCTCCGCGAAATCTATGGCTGTAGGATTGGCCCCTACGGCCTTGTACTGCTCGATGAGGAGCGGGCTTTCCATGACCCTGACCTTCATGCCAAGGAAATCCCTTGGACTCCTGATTTCCCTGTTCGCGGTGATCTGCTTGAACCCACTCTCCCAGAAGGCGATCCCCTTGAGTCCGATCTCTTCGAGCGGCTGGAACAGGTCATCCATGAGGTCGCTGTCAAGCACCGCATAGGTCGTCTCCTTGTCAGGGAAGATGAAGGGAAGGTCGACCAGCTGCAGCTGCGGGTCGAAACCGCTCAGCTTGGCTGTCGGGATGAGTCCTGCCTGCACAGTGTTCGTCTGCATCATCTCTGTGACCTCGACGTCCGTCCCAAGCTGGCTCGCTGGGAAAATCTGCACATCGATGGCACCATCCGTCTTCTCCTCGACGATCCGCTCGAATTCCAGGGACCCGATATGCTGAGGGGTATTGTCCAGAAGGTCATGGCTGAGCTTGATCACGATCGGACTGCTGCCTGTAGCTGGTCCCGGTGTGCTTCCACATCCGGTCAGAATCAGGATTCCTGCAAGAGGTAAGGCCAAAAGGCCGATGAACTTCTTCATTACCATCATTCCTTTCTGATTTTTGTAAACGGTATCATCTGCTAATTACATTGTATGCAACAGACCACGTCTCGTCATTAGCCAGGTTGCCTAAAAAGGACATTTCCAATTGTGCAGTTTGTCCAGAGACCCTCACGTCATTCTTCCTCGGGTCAGGAGGCATGAGGTTTCCCGTGTGCTTCACAGGATGTCGAAAGATTTCTGGCGTCATGGAAGCCAGCAGAAGGGACAGCGCTGCGCTGCCCCTTCCCGGATCCTTTATCGTTAGTTCCTCCGGGATGGTTCTGATACCCGGGGTCAGACCGTGTAAAGTCTGTTTAGTTCTTTCTTCAGTTCCACGGTGACGTTGCCGTCTTTCACGACGAGCAGCTTGGCTGGGACGTCGATGAGCGATTCCTGATACCTTGTGGAATCCAGGAGGACGAAAGTCGCCTTGTTCCCGACACCGATTCCGTACTTCTCAAGCTTTAACGCTTTTGCAGGTCCGGTGGTGAGCATTGGGAGGACAGTCGGAAGGTCATCCGCGCCACCCAGGTGGCCCGCCGCGATGGCTACTGCCGCAAGCAGCATCATGTCGCCGTTTCCATACGGGGTGAATGGGTTCCTGATGTTGTTCGAAGCGAGGACGACATTGACGCCGCCGTCTCGCAGCTTCCTGATCGGGGTGATCGCACGCCTGACATTGAAGTCATCGTTGCGGCCGCCCAGGTGGAGGTCTGTCATTGGAAGGCTCATGACGCTGATCTGCGCCTTCGCCATCAGTTCGATGATCGGTTTCAGCTGGTCCGTCGGCATGCCGCCGAGGCTGGTCAGATGTCCAACGGACACCCTTCCGGTGTAGCCTTCCGCGATGGTCTTCCTGCACAGGTACTCGATGCTCTGGCCTTCAGGTCCATCCTTGAAGTCCTGGTGCAGGTCGATGTCCTTGCCATATTTCTTTGCGATTTCAAACACGATATCGATATGCTTCTCTGCGCTGGTGTCATTGTAAGGCACACCGCCGACGATGTCTGCGCCCATTTCCATCGCCCTGTGCATCATCTCTTCTGTTCCAGGGGACTTGATGATCCCTTCCTGTGGGAAGGCGACCACCTGCATCTCGATGACTTTCTTGTACTTCTCCTTGAGTTCCATGATGGTCTCGAATCCATGGAAGCCTCCGACAGGATCAAACTCCGAATGGGTACGCACATAAGTCGTTCCATTCTTGATGAGCATCTCCAGCGCCCTTGTGGCACGGTCCCTGATATCTTCCCTGGTGAAGGTGGACTTCAGTTTTCCGGTCACCTCCAGCGCTTCCTTCAGGGTTCCTGATTTGTTGGGGAGCCTGTCCGCGATGAGCGCCTTGTCCAGATGGATGTGGGATTCCACAAGCCCTGGAATCAGGACATGCTTCCCACCGTCGTAGACCTTGGCATTTCCTGCTTCCAGGTTCTCTCCGATTTCTGTGATGATGCCGTCCTTTGCGAGGACGTCCACCACCTTGTTCGATTCATCAATGATCACATTTTTCAATAAGATATCCATTATTTACCTCCTTGTACAGGTTGACATGCTGGTTCGCTTCTTCGGTATGCTATACCACGAAGGCGACGACCAGCAGGATGGCGAGTGACATGAGGATCCACTTCGAGTTACCTTTCACGACCTGCAGGATCGGGATCTGGAATCCAGCCGACTGTGCCTGCATCGTGATGTTGACGAAGCTCATCTGGCTTCCAAGTCCGACACCCATGGCGATGAAGCCGATGTTGACGAGTGGAAGTCCGAAGGTGATCGCTACTGGAAGGACCAGTGCGAGAAGTGTACCGACATAGGCTCCTGCTGGGACACCGATGGCGAACCCTGCAAGTACTGCAGCCGGAGCAAGCAGGTTGAGTGGAACGGTTCCCGCCAGGGTGACGATGGCGTTGAAGGCACCTGTCTCACCGATGATGTTGATGAAGGTGAGGAAGATACCGACCTGGAACAGCCTGGTCAGGATGTATGTCGATCCATCGATCATCGCGTCTGCCGCCTGGTACAGGGAGAACTTCGTACAGATGGCGATGAGGCCGATGGTGATGATCATGTACATGAGCGGTCCGAGTATCGGGATTCCTGCCCATCTGTTCACGAAAGGTCCGATGAGGACGGCTGTGAGCAGGAAGATTGCAGGAATGGTCTGGATAAGCAGCTGTCTTGTGGACATCGCCTTGATCTCCTCAGACTCTTCGGACTGGAAGAGGGCTTTCCTCCTCTTGGCACCGATGAATCCGATGACCACCGCGAGGATGGAGAATGCGATCCAGTATGGTCTCATCACGGCGACGTAGTCATTGACCGCTGCGCCTGTGAGCTGTGAGATGATACCGGTCTCGAGGGATGCCGGTGAAGTGGTGAATCCAACCGCGGCTGCTAGACACATCGCGGCAATCAGTTCCGGAATGGCACCTACCGCTGCGAATGCGAGTGGTGCGAGTACCATGGCGGTTCCTCCACCGATACCGGACATGTATGTGGCAAGGGCCATCAGGACAACAATGAAGGCTGCAAAGTATTCGACTTTACCCTTGATGCCACGTCTGACCAGTGCCAGTGCCGAGGTATACCCACCGGACTTGAACACTGCGGTCGCGATTGCCGAGTTGATGATTGGGACAGTGATGGACAGCATGGCCGGAATCGCAGCGAGGAACAGCCTGTTCGCGGTTCCAAGGCCAAGTCCGCTGATGAGCATCGCGAGGATACCACCGATAAGACCTGCGACCAGCATGTTCATCTTCATGAACAGGAGCACTAGGATGACGATGATCGGGACGACAGTCAGGAATGCGTAGAATCCTGTCGGTGTCGGGATCGGCGGTGGTGCCGGCGTCTGCGACGCGAACACCACGGTCTGGAACATGAGCATCATGACGAGGGTCAGGGCAGAATATTTCAGATATGATCTTTTCAATTTTTTCATCTCCTTCTTCGATTCTGTATGAGGCACGACTTTGTCGTGCCTGACTTCTATGGTTCTATGGTTCTATGGTTTATGGTTTTATAATTCTAGTGTTCTCTTGTTTGATGGTTTTCTTGGCTTATGAATCTATGGTTTTATGGTTCCTTGTTTCATGGTCCTAAAGGGATACAGTCCTACGGTTTTCCATCAGGGATGATCCGTGTTCCTGTCTTCCCCTGAAGGGCTTCTTCCACCTTGTCCAGGGAAGTGATGACCACGTTCTTTCCTCCCTTTTCTAGGAAGTAGATGGCCGCTTCGATCTTCGGACCCATGCTCCCCTTAGGGAACTGACCGTCCTCCAGATGCTTCTTCGCTTCGCTGACGGTCATTTTGAGGATGTTCTCCTGGTCCGGTTTCCCGAAATTGATGGCGACCTGTTCCACGCCCGTGAGGATGAAGTAGTAGTCGGCGTTCAGTTCTGCGGCCAGGAGAGCGCTTGCGAAGTCCTTGTCGATCACGGCCTCCACCCCTTTCAGGTAGCCGTTCTCCTTGATCACCGGAATACCGCCGCCGCCCGCACAGATGACGAGGAAGTCAGCTTTCAGGAGACTTTCCACCGCATCCTTCTCGATGATGTGCAGGGGAAGTGGAGATGCGACGACACGCCGATAACCTCTTCCACTGTCTTCAATATATGTCGCGTTCTCGGGGCCTTTTCCAAGCCTTTCTGCCTCTTCCTGTGTATAGAAGGGTCCAATCGGCTTCGATGGGTCCTGGAACCGTCTGTCTTCTTTGTCCACCACCACCTGCGTGATGACCGTCACCACCTGCTTCTCCATCTCATTGATCAGGATGCAGTTATGGAGCCCCTGGCTGATCAGATAGCCCAGGCTGCCCTGGGTTTCCGCGTTCAGGACATCCAGGGGATAAGCGGGAACGATATCCTTTCCCAGTTCTTCCTTGATCAGGGCGTTGCCGACCTGGGGACCATTCCCATGGGTGATGACAATCTCGAAGTCTTTCTTCACCAGGCCCAGGATGGGCTGGAGACTCGAGACGATGTTCCGTCTCTGCTCTTTGATCGTACCTTTCTCGCCTTCCTTGGAAATCGCGTTTCCGCCGATGGCGACAATAATCCTCTCTTTCATGCGTACCTCCTTGCACCCCTTTCGGGGTTCATCCGCCTAAGGCTCGTAGATCTCCGCGAAGGCTTCTACAGCCTTGATGAAGCAGTCCATCGGCGCTTTGACGATTCCTGCGCCGACCTGGCCGACTCCAGGTTCCTTAGAAGCCATACCGGTGTTGATGACCGGTGCGAGGTTCAATTCCACGACACTTCGGATGTCGATCCCTGTCGGGACGCCTTCGAAGTCCATGGTCGGGATGATGTAGTGCGGGCTCTTTCCTACGGTGATTTCGCCCATGCTCGTGGTATAGTCCATAGCGGCCTGTACCGATTCCGCACCGACGAACCTGACGACCGCCGGGGCTGACCCCATGGCGAATCCGCCGACTCCGAACGTCTCGACGATGGTGCTGTCCCCGATGTCCGGATTCGCATCCTTCTCGGAGTAGCCTGGGAAGTACAGTCCTACCGGCATCTCTACCGGTGCCTCGAACCAGGTTTCACCCAGTCCGGAGACCTTGATCCCGAAGTTGGTCCCGTTCCTTGACATCGCGGTGACGACCGTGCAGTTCTCGATTCCCTTGACCGGATCCAGGATGACCTT
>DATISI010000379.1:0-8145 GCA_035581745.1 Clostridiaceae bacterium | reverse complement strand
GGGATCTCCGAGGGTACAGCGGAAGAGAAAGCCCTTGCTGCAATCGAAGCGCTGAAGTGTTTCTTCCAGGAAATCGGTGCACCGGTATCCCTGAAGGAAAGGAACATCACCTCCGAGCATCTCGAGGAGATGGCAGCCAATGCTGTATTGCAGGGATCTCTCGGTTCACTGAAGAAGCTGGAGAAGGCAGATGTCCTTGAAATCCTTAAGCTTGCCCTCTAAAAAGAAAAGGTAAGGATTTTCCAAAGCCAGCATGAGCAATCCTGAATGCATTTGAGAGGATCAGAATAGAAAACTAAAGTATAACCAATGAAGCGACCCGCACACTGCCGAAATCTTCGGTATTGTGAGGGTCGTCTTATGTTGTCGTCAGCGACAGATCATTAACTGGTGAATATCAATCCTAGCCCATGAATTCTGAAAGGTTCTCATGTGCTTCACAGTCGGTATGGATAAATGTTAGGGATGATCCCCGCATGGTCTTACATCCTGGGTCCTGATGATGGTCTTGATCGGATGTAAACATGGGCTTTTCTGTCCTCTGATCAGAGGTCCAGGTACATGGACTGGATCAGGTTGCGGAACCCTCGGGAAACATAGAAGTCCCTGGCTGAAGCATTGAATTCATAGACCTTTAGCTCGACGCGCTCGATACCCTTGTTCCTGGCCCAGCCGATGACCTCTTCTAGTAGGAGGGAACCCGCCTTCAGGTGCTGATATTCCTCCAGGACGGCGATGTTGTCTAGCTGAACCCACTCCCTTTCCCGGATGACCGGGAACGTGGAGGATTTCTGGATGTAGCATTCGGCGAAACCGATGATCCTGCCTTCCGTTTCGGCGACGAACAGGGCCTTCGAATCATTGGACAGGTTCTCCTCGATATAGGACCATGCCCTTGCACCATCATCCGGTTTCCTGAACAGTTCCGGATGATGGGTCCTGTGGAGCTCATCCACCTCTGTATAGACTTCCAACAGGTCCCTATAGTCCTCAATCGTCGCTTTCCTTGTCGTAAACATCATCGCCACTCCTCCGTTTCGTGAATGATTAGTATATATACGCTTTACATAGCATTATATCCCTCGACGAAGAGGTGTGCAAGTCCATCCCCATAAGGAATTGTGGAGGTTACTTTCACTTGGGTGACAGGAAATAAAGCATGGGATAGGGAAGCGGTCTGGAAAGATATCGGGCAGGAAGAAGGATGGGTCAGGAAAAAAAGTAGGAATAGGACAGGATAGTGCTTTGGACAGGATCATGGCGGTATTGTGGGAGGTGCAGGGATGAAAAAGTGGGGTCAAATGTGGTATGATGCAAGAAGAAATACAGTCCTACAGGAGGTCACCATGTATCCTTTGAAATTCGAGAACATCTATTTTGACAAGATTTGGGGAGGAAGGGATTTTGCAACTTTCCGTGACAACCTTCCAGAGGGGGAGATTGGAGAAAGCTGGGATATCGCATGCCATCCGAACGGGACAGGTATTGTCAGCAATGGAGCATGGAAAGGGAAGTCCCTCCTTGAGCTTTTCGAGAATCATAGGGAAGCGGTCATTGGGAATGGAGTCCGTGGAGACAGGTTCCCACTTCTCCTGAAAATGATCAATTCGAGCGAAGCGCTCTCTGTCCAGGTGCATCCAGAGGATGAGTATGCCCTCAAGGAAGAGAACGACCTGGGGAAGACAGAGGCGTGGTACGTCATGGCGGCCAAAGAAGGGAGCTATCTCATCGTGGGGACACGGCACTGCACGAAGGAGAAGTTCAGGAAGGCGATCGAGGAGAACAGGCTCGACCAGTACATGAACAAGGTTGCAGTGAAACCTGGAGACGTCTTTTACATCAAGGCAGGCCTGGTCCATGCCATAGGACCTGGACTCGTGATCTACGAAATCCAGCAGAACAGCGACACCACCTATCGCGTCTATGACTATGGAAGGCCGAGGGAACTGCATGTCGAGAAATCACTCCATGTGACGAACTTCTCGCTTAAGGGAGAAAAGATGGAAGGCCTGAGGAGCGTGGTTCCGGGTGGCTACAAGACCTATCTCATCCTCAACCGCTACTTCTCCCTGGAAAAGTATGAGGTCGAAGGACTTCTCACCGAAGTGAGCGATCCGGGGAGATTCTACATCTTCACTGTCGTGGAAGGCCACGGGGAGATCAGCTGGGTGGAAGGATCCGAGACGCTTGTGAGAGGGGAGAGTATCATGATTCCCGCTTCCCTTGGTCAGTATACCTTCAAAGGAGACATGAAACTCCTCAAGAGCTATGTCCCTGATGTCGAAGCAGTCAGGGCAGAAATCCTGCAAAAAATCCAGTAAGGATGCCATTCAAATTTCAAACCGGAGAATCCAGTCGGACGACATGGAGGATCCGGTTTTTGATTTCATGGGTTGGATCCAGTAAGAATGAATCAATAGATTGGGAAAAATGGAGTTTACACTAAAATTTCGAGGATACGAAAGAAATCTAAGCGGATTTGAGTAACTTCTGGTATAAATCCCAAAAAATCTCATTAGGGAAGAGATGTCATTGGAGTAATTAAAATGAATTTTAACATATATAAAAATATTAATAAGATAATATATTAAATAATATAAATATCTAAAATCATGAAGGCATCGGGAATTGACTTGCTTTTGTCTCGGTTAATCAGGGGTTTTGGGCTGAAGAAGCACCATTGTCGCCCTTAAATAGTCTGACTAATGACGGAAAATTGAAAAATGACATTCATTTTGCGAATTCATGAATCATATCTTGCAATTTAACCTAGAATGGACGACAATATACTTATATCAAAGATAGAGGGTGTTCGTTATGGGGGAGATTATAGAAATGGAAAAGATCATGGGGAAATTGAACAGGGAATTGCTCGTTGAGGATATGTCCGTATCCGGACTGGTCAACGATGCGGTAAGGAAGGGTGAAGGAAAGCTCACGGAACATGGTGCGCTTCTCATCCATACCGGGAAATATACCGGAAGGTCGCCTAAGGACAGATATATCGTCCGTGATGAGGTGACCAGGGATACGGTGGCTTTTGGAAAGACCAATCTTCCCATGTCGGAAGAGACATATCTCAGTATCAAGGCGAAGGTCCTGGACTATGTCAGGGACCGGGAGATGTACCTGATCCGCGCGAAGGCGGGTGCGGCGAAGAAGAGCAGCATGACCATCAACGTCCTCTGTGAGGATGCGGTGCAGGCTTTGTTCTCCAAACAGATCTTCATCAGGGATGACAAGCGTGAGGGATACGACGCGGAGTTCACAGTCATCGCCGTTCCAGGACTGAAGTGTGATGCGAAGAAGGACGGGATACATTCTGAAGCCTGTATCGTCATCAGCTTCAAGGACAGGCTTGTCCTGATCAGTGGAACGCGATATTCTGGCGAGATCAAGAAATCGGTATTCAGCGTGATGAACTATCTCCTTCCGGAGAAGGGGATCCTTCCGATGCACTGCTCCGCGAACACCGACGAGAAGGGAAACACCGCACTGTTCTTCGGTTTGTCCGGAACAGGCAAGACAACCCTTTCTGCGGATCCGAACCGGATCCTCATCGGTGATGATGAACATGGCTGGTCGGATGACGAAGTCTTCAATATCGAAGGCGGATGTTATGCGAAGACGATCAACCTGGACAGGGAGAAAGAGAAAGAGATCTATGAAGCCATCCGGTTCGGTTCCGTCCTGGAGAATGTCGTGGTGGACAAGGACGGTGTTCCTGACTACACGGACAAGAGCCTGACGGAGAATACCCGATGCACCTATCCGCTCGACTTCATCCCTAATGCTTCTTCAACTGGAGAAGGCGCTATTCCGAAGACCATCATCTTCCTGACAGCAGATGCGTTCGGTGTGATTCCGCCAGTTTCAAGGCTTTCAAAGGAAGCGGCGATGTACCACTTCATGTCGGGCTATACCTCGAAACTCGCAGGTACCGAGCGTGGTATCGTGACCCCTGAAATCGCATTTTCCGCACTGTTCGGAGAACCCTTCATGCCGCGAAGGATCGAGGAATATGCCGAGCTTCTCGGAAAGAAGATCGAGGCGCTTGATACCGATGTCTACCTGATCAACACCGGCTGGACTGGTGGGGTCTATGGGGTAGGAAAACGGATGTCGTTACGATACACCAGGAAAATGGTTGACGCGGCCCTCAATGGCAGCCTCAGGCAGGCGAAATTCGTCAGGGACAGGATTTTCAATATCGATATCCCGGACCATGTCGATGACGTCCCATCCGAAATCCTCTTCCCTGAATCCCAGTGGGCGGACAAAGCGGAATATCGCAAGACCGCGGAAGCCCTGGCAGAAAGGTTCAGGCAGAACTTCGAACGCTTCCCGGAAGCCAGTGAATCGATCAGGAAAGCAGGACCTACTGCCTTTGTACGATTACTTCAGGAAGCCTGATTCCCTGTCCGGTGGCCCTCATCGTGGGGTCACCGGACATGTTCGATTGTGGAAGTTTCAGGAGACATCCCAGGGATTTTCAAAATCTAAAATTTAATGATTTCCACATGTAATTTGGCGTATCATGGAATCAGAGACCGGAGACCGCATGCGGTAAGCCCGGAATATGCCCGCTGCTCTGCAGTGGAGAAGGTATGACCCTGAACCAATATATAAAGGAAGAGGTGTTGAAATGAGAAGATTAGGAATCAGTATCTATCCGGAACATGCATCCCTGGAAGAGAACAGGAAGTATATCGAGACTGCAGCAAAATACGGGTATAAACGGATTTTTACATGTCTGCTCTCTGTGGAAGGAAACAAGGAAACTGTGGTATCGGAATTCAAGGACCTCATCGCGCTCGCAAACAGCTTTGGCATGGAGGTCATCCTCGATGTCAGCCCGTCGGTTTTCACGGACCTTGGAATCTCCTATGATGACCTGTCCTTCTTCCATGAGATTGGAGCGGCAGGAATACGGCTGGACATGGGCTTCACGGGCATGGAGGAATCCTTCATGACCTTCAATCCTTATGACCTGAAGATCGAGATCAATATTTCCATGGGAACGAGGTACATCGAGAACATCATCGCCTATGACCCCAAGCGGAGCAACCTTATCGGCTGCCACAACTTCTATCCTCACCGCTACACAGGTCTGTCCCTGGAACATTTCGAGCGGACAAGCCGCCAGTATCGGGAGAACGGGATCCGTACTGCAGCCTTCATCAATTCCCCATCTGCGACCTTCGGACCGTGGCCGGTCAGTGAAGGGCTGTGCACTTTGGAGATGCACAGGGACATGGATATGGCTGCGCAGGCCAAGCACCTCTTTGCGACAGGTCTCGTGGATGATGTGATCATCGCGAACGCCTTCGCGACGGAAGAGGAACTTAAGGCCATCAGCGCAATCGACAAGGACATGCTCACCCTGGAGGTGGAGCTGCTGGAAGGGACCAGCGAGACGGAACGCAAGATCGTCCTCGAAGAGTCCCATTTCAACCGAGGTGATGTCTCGGATTATGTCATCCGCTCCACGATGAGCAGGATCAAATTCGCGGGACAGCCTTTCCCACCACATGATACGGAGGATATCCGAAAGGGAGACATCCTCATCGACAGCGACCTCTACAGCCGGTATGCCGGAGAGCTCATGGTCGCAAGACTTCCCATGAAGAATTCTGGAAAGACCAGTATCGTAGGCAGGATCAGCGAGCAGGAGGTCTTCCTACTCGACCTCGTTCAACCGTGGCAGAAGTTCAGGTTTGTGGAGAAGAAGAAGCCTTAGGATAACGAAAAGAAGACATCAGCAGGGAAGAGGAGACAGGAAAGTGGGAGCGCTGGTTTTAAGCCAGATGTTCCTCTGGACTGGAAACCATACCCTGCAGGCGTGAAAAGAACAGGATCTCCGTGGGAGGAAGCCTAAGCTCCCACCTGGAAGATCCTGTTCTTCATGTCTGTGCCTGGCCTGGGAGTTTCTGAAGACCCCTTTACTTAACAGGCTGACGTTTCACCTTTTCCTGTTTCAGTTTCTGGAGCAGGGAAGAGAGGACATCTTTCTCGATCTCCACACTGCCTTCCTCAAGCATCTCCTTCTGCTTCCTTTCATCGAACCGCTTGTACCTGAAGGTCAGCTTGGGGAAGCGGGACTCCTCTTTCGCCACCTTGAAATACTGGATGTTCCGATAAGGGATCTCTTTCTCGTTGATGAAGAGCACCTTGTCTGAATAGAAGGCGACAAGGTCCTTGTAGAAGTAGGAGAAGCCGGTGAACAGCAGGATCATGCCCATGAGGACCACGAAGGTGGTCAGCCTTGCCGGAATCCGGTAGAAGGCATAGAGGACGCCCAGCAGCACAAAGGCGATGATGCCGAAGACATACTGATGGCGTGCCTTCTGGAGCTTCACGATGTTCTCGTTACGGCTCAGGACTTTTCTTGATTTGTATACCGCGGATCCCCCATAGAGGATGCTGATCGCGAATAGGATGATGCTCGTATAATCAAAGTTGTTCATCTTTCCACCTCACCTTACCATGATACTATGGAATGGATGATTTTCACACAGGAAAGCATATGGAACGCGCAAATTTTGTGAGATGTGGACGCAGGGCCTGTTCTTCAGATATAATGGAAGAAGCGAAAATTCGGAGGTAGTTATGGACATCATATTTATCATCAAGGCGGTTGTGATCGCCATTGTAGAAGGAATCACGGAATTCATCCCGGTCTCATCGACTGGACACATGATCATCGCAGGCGACATCATCGGTTTCCCGGAAACGGAGTTCACGAGGATGTTCAATGTGGTCATCCAGCTGGGCGCAATCCTGGCCATAGTCGTCCTTTATTTTGACAAGTTATGGGGACTGCTCGTCTCTTTAGTGAAGCGAGAAGAAAGAGGGATCAACTTCACCAAAGCCCTGATTATCGGAATCATCCCTGCGGCCATCCTGGGTTTCCTTCTTGAGGACACCATCGACAGGTATCTGTTCAAGACGCTCCCTGTCATCATCGGACTCTTTGTCGGTGCGGTGCTCCTCATCTATATGGAGAACAAATACAGGAAGAAAGCCACAACCAAAACTGTGGAAGGCATCACGGCGATGCAGGCACTGAAGGTGGGTCTGTTCCAGTGCCTTGCGATGTGGCCGGGGATGTCGAGATCATCCTCCACGATCATGGGCGGATGGTTCTCCGGACTCTCATCTTCAGTCGCGACAGAATTCTCCTTCTTCCTCGCGATTCCGATCATGATGGGGGCATCCCTGCTCAAGGTCGTGAAATTCCAGATGGACGTCGGTTTCGATACGCTGGGTTCGACAGAGATCACGGCCTTCGCGCTGGGCTTCGTCGTCGCGTTCATCGTTGCACTGCTCTGTGTCAGGGCATTCGTGGGTTTCATCAAGAAGAGGCCGATGCGGGTGTTCGGCGTATACAGGATCGCGCTGTCCATTCTCCTACTCATCCTTTCCCTTTTCAATGTCGTGAACATATAATCTTTGGGCTACAGCCTTATGTTATTGAGCGTTATGTGTTAGAATAAATGTGAATAAAAATGATGGAGCTGAAGTGGAATGAAAGAAGTTAAAAGGTATCTTGAGGACCGACTCGGTAAATATAGCTTTTACTTTGAGGACCTCAAATCCGGCTATATATTCGGTTATAACGAACATGAGAAGATGACATCAGCAGGGTGCATGAAACTCCCCGTGGCCATGGCGGTCATGAAGAAGATCGAGGAAGGGAAATTCAACCTCGACGACATGGTGCTTGTCACGGATGCGGACAAGGTGAAGGGTTCAGGGATCCTCAGGGAATTCCAGGAGAGGGAATATTCCATCCGTGAGCTGATCATCGTCATGCTGATCGATTCAGACAACACCGCCACACAGAAACTTGTGGGGATGCTGGGTTATGAGCGGATCAACGAGTATTTCCAGAATATGGGCCTTAAAGACACCTCCATGAACGACATGCCGGGTTCCGTGATCAATCTGACCACCAGCTACGACCTTTCCCTTTGCTGGAAGCTGCTCAAAGGAGACACCTATCTCCAGCATGAACATTCCCAGCTGATCATCGATATCCTGAAGAAACAGCATAAAAAGACGAAGACCGCCTTCTATATCGAAGAGCCACTGAAGACCAAGATCGCTTCAAAGCCAGGCGACATGGACGGTATCGAGAACGAT
>DATISI010000378.1:0-5193 GCA_035581745.1 Clostridiaceae bacterium | reverse complement strand
ACCAGCTCGGAAAGTTCGAGCCCGGGGAGGACTCCCCCACCTGTATCGCCCTGGGAGAGAATGACGAAGTCATCGCCGCAGCTTCCCTGATCATGGATGAATACCATAAAGATGGAAAGCGTGCAAGTTTCCGGATCTTCTAATCCGAGATTCCGGATCCCGCCATCTACAACAACCTGATGGAGGTTCTGAAACGGTACAGAGGCACCCTGGACCATTACTTCATCTTCCTGCCGGCGAGCCAATCCGTTCTCGCAAAAATCCTGGAGGATCTGGGATTCATGCTGGAACGTTATGCTTTCGCCATGGCCCGCGAGGATATCCCTGTTCAGCCGTATCACTTTCCTGAGGGCTACGAGGTCCGACCCTTCCGGGAAGGACTCGATGAGAAGTCGTGGTGTCATGTCAGGAACAGCGGCTTCGCGACCCTGAAGGGAAGCGAGACCCCCATGACGGAAGAGATGGTGAAGGAGATGAATGAAGAGGGAGACGCGATCAGGGACGGTCTCTTCATCCTCTATTACGGGGAAATGCCTGTAGGTGTCGTACGCGGTTTCGCGGATGAACACGAGAATCTCCCTGCCATGGGAATCGGCCCCCTTGCCCTCCTTCCGGAATACCAGGGAAAGGGCCTCGGGACACTCCTGCTCCGGTATGCCTTAGAATTCGCGAAACGCAAATCCTACCCTCAGGTCATCCTCAGCGTGAACGGAGAGAATCTCCGTGCAAAGGAACTCTACATCCGTGAGGGCTTCAAAGAAGTGACTACGTTCGCCTGCTACAGGTATCCCTTCACAAGTGATTGAAGCGCCTTCCCGTCAAGCCATGCCACTTTGACCATACTCCCCACAGAATTCCCAGGAGGTTGAAATATGAATGAAATCCTGAACCAGATCAAAGCGCGAAAGTCTGTACGACTTTTCGAGGACAGGCCTATTCCTGACGAGATCAGGGAGGCCATCTTCGAATCCGCATTCCAGGCCCCTACCGCAGGCGCCATGATGCTCTACAGCATCATCAATATCACGGATCCCGACCTGAGACAGAAGCTGTCGGTGACCTGTGACAACCAGCCCTTCATCGCCAAAGCACCTCTTGTGCTTGTCTTCCTGGCGGACTACCAGAGATGGTACGACACCTTCCACCATGAAGACTGCAATCCGAGAAAGCCCGGAATGGGAGACCTGCTCCTCGCCTGTGCCGATACACTCATCGCTGCGCAGAACACCGTCGTCGCGGCAGAATCCCTGGGCATCGGCTCCTGTTATATCGGGGACATCATCGAGAACTGTGAGACTGTCCGGGAACTATTGAACCTTCCTGACTATGTCATCCCAGCGGCCATGGTGGTCTATGGCTATCCCCAGGAATCCCAGAAGACAAGGAAAAAGCCACAGCGCTTCGACAAGGAGTACCTCGTCTTCGAGAATACCTACCAGCGTCTTTCCAAGGAGGAACATACACGGATGTTCAGGAGCCTGAATGAAAAAACGGGCTACCCGGACAAGGATATCCATTCCGATATCCAGGCTTTCTGCAAAAGGAAGTACATGTCCGATTTCGCCCTGGAGATGAACCGGTCAGCCGATGTATACGTGGAGAAATTCTCGGAAGACAGATAAGGGAATAGACGGAGAAGAAGCAGGGTTGTCCGCATGACAATCCTGCTTCTTCACGTCCTCTATTTCTTTTGTTTAGCGATTTCGCCGTATTTTTTGAAGATATTATCTCACAGTTCCCGTGAAGATCTTCTGGTAGAGGCCTTCGATCCGGACCATATCTTCCGGGGAGAGCATCCAGTCGCATGAAGCGGCATTCTCTGAAACCTGAGCAGGAGTCTTCGCCCCGACAAGGGTCGATGTGATCATCTCGTTCTGGCTGGCAAAATTCAGGGCCAGCTGAGACAGGGGCTTGCCGTAATCATCAGCGATCTTCTGGAGCGCTGAGATCAGCTCCACACTTTTACTCCATAAGGGTTCCTCAAAGAACGGATAGAAGCTGCTCCGGTTATCTCCCGGGCTGAATACCGGCTTTTCCCTGAACTTTCCCGTCAGGATTCCTCCCGCCAGGGATCCATAGGAGGTGACTCCTATCCCATGCTGATGGCAGTACTCGATTTCGGCCATCCGGTTCCTGCTGAGCAGCGAATAATGAGGCTGGAAACAATCCACAGGTGTGATTGTAGAGATCCGCTCCAGGGCTTCCACATCGAAGTTCGACACCCCGAAGTACCGGAACTTCCCTGTCTTCTTCAGCTTCACGATTTCCTCGATCGTATCTTCCAGTGGGGTATTCGGATC
This sequence comes from Clostridiaceae bacterium, assembly GCA_035581745.1. Taxonomy (GTDB): domain Bacteria; phylum Bacillota; class Clostridia; order Clostridiales; family Clostridiaceae; genus Youngiibacter. The sequence goes on along the minus strand of DATISI010000378.1, from coordinate 2,893 downwards.
CGGCCAGTGCAGAAGGTAGATGTCGATATAGTCCGTGTTCAACCTTCTCAGGGAATCCTCAAGCTCCTGCCTGATGGCTTCGGGCTTCAGGTTCCTCGACCGCACGCCATCCTTCTTCACGGTTCCACATTTCGTCGAAACCAGGACGTCATGGCGCCTTCCCTCAATCGCCTTTCCGACAACCTCCTCCGAATGACCCACGCCATATGCAGGCGCTGTATCGATGAGGTTGATGCCAAGGTCCATCGCCTTCCGGATGGTCCTGATCGATTCCTCATCCTGGACGCTTCCCCACGCATCATTGCCCAGAGCCCATGTCCCCAGTGCAACTGCGGAGACCTTTTCTCCTGTATTCCCCAATTCCTTGTATCTCATCCCACTCCTCCTCTTGCTGTTATCCTCTTCGTCGCTAATTACCGGCTCTTCCAGGAGGAACATCCGCTTCCGGGCAATCCCTCACGAACCTTCCTCTTTTCTCACTATCTTTATTATATACGTCTTCTTGTGATTTAGGATACCTCAAATCTGTCATTGCTCAGTTGATGCTCCAATCCCATCTCGGCTATTTGTTTCACACCATCTGTCTCCCCTTCCTCTTCTCTTTTCTTCCGCCCATTTTCGTCTCCTCCGGGGCCATTTTTCTCCTGTATTTCCTTATTCTTTTGCTCCCCATCCTTTCTTTCCATCCTTCTGCTCCTATATCTTCTCCATATGGCTCCTGTATTCTCCATTTTTTCATTTGCCGTTAACGGATTCATGATAGACTTAATTATCGAACGATAGACCAGCATGCCCGCCCGCTCCTATGGCCCATGCAGGTCACACGCTAAGGAAGTGAAATCATGACAAAAATCGTATTCTTCGATATCGACGGAACCATGATCGACGTCTTCTCCGGGCTTGACTTCCCGCTGCCCAGTACGGTGAAGGCGGTGAAAACCCTCCAGGAACATGGCCACTATGCGGTTGTCGCGACGGCACGCTCCATGATGCCGGAGGGGCTCCAGGAGATACCTTTCAATGGCCATATCTTCAACAACGGCACCTATATCGAATTTGAGGATGAGCTCCTCTATGCGGGCTTCTTCGAGGAAAGGCACGTCGCCTGGCTTGTGGATCTCTTCACGCAGTATGCCGGGGAATTCATCTTCACAAGCCCCCTCGGCGCATGGGTGAGTACGGGAAGCAAATTCTTCCTTGTCGCCAGGCACCAGGAACTTTTCGGGCTCTCCCCCGCGGATCCGGATGCGCTTCTCCCATGGACACCTGCCGATGTCCGGGCCACCATGGTCACCGCGCTGTTCGAGAACGAAAAGCAGATGATGGACTGCAAGGCAGAACTTCCGCAGGACTGGGTGGTCAATGCTTACAGCCACAGGAATTACAGGATGGATATCCATCTCCCGGGTTTCACCAAAGGTGAGGCGGTCCAGTTCCTCGCAGAGAGACTGGGAATCGCTTTCGAGGATACCTATGCATTTGGTGACGGCATCAACGACCTGGAGATGCTGACCCATGTGAAACATGGCATCGCCATGGGGAACGCTTCCGAGGAACTTCTCCGCGTTGCCTCTGACGTCACGGACGATGTCTTAAATGATGGCATCTACAATGCCCTGAAAAAATATGGCGTGATCTAGGGCAGCTTCACGCTGTGGTCTCCAATCCTATCAGCTCTCCCTGCCCATCCTTTGATCACGACGCCTGTCTCCATGATGACAGGAATGACTCTGCTGCCCCAACGGAAAAGAAGCCATGACGGTACTGTGAACCGCCGTGGCTTCCTTGCATTGAAGTGTTTTCTTTATCATATTCTCTAGGCACCTGAGATAAGGAGTGACACTCCATAATCACAGCCCCATGCTTCGGGCTGTCAGGAGGTTTGATCCTGGACCAGATGCAGCTCCATCTCCTCGATTTTATCATCCACGGTGATGGTGATTCTGACCGTCTCGTCCACGCTGCCCAGCTGGTCTGCGCTCCCGCTGAGCCTCATGGTATGATCCCTGTCCAGATACTGCGCTTCGTCGAATTCCATGCTGGAAGAACCGGTTCCGAATCTTGAAGCATAGGCGATCTTAAATTTCTCCACCTTTCCAAGCTCCTCGGTTTCCCTTTTACAGGTGACGCTCATGAGCGCATTGGCCTCTCCGTCATACTCGATCCTTCCATTCCTGTCGGTAAAGACCCGTTTGGAATCCACGACATATTCCACTTCCCAGGTCTCGCTCCCTCCCTCGAAGACATACCGGTCCCTTAGGATTCGTGTCGAAGAGGAACCGTCAAAGGCGTAGAAGGCCTCATTCTGCTCTGCGTCCGGATAGGAATATCCTCCAATGACCACACCCTCACTGAGCATCACAAAAACCAGGATCTTTTGCGGACTGCGGAAGGTCTGCTGCAGGAGGTGGTTCTTGACGACGAATCCATAGACACTGATCCTCTTTCCAAGATATTCCCGGGGATCCCTATCCTGGACACTCCACATACGCTCGATGACAAGATTGTCCTCCCCGCCATCCAGCAGTCCTTCTTCAAGAAGATACGCCTCGACCTCACCAAGGTTTTCCCGCACATAATATCCACGGTCTTCCACATGCGCCTGCGCAGTCTTCTCATCCCCCCTCACCGCGCTCGTACATCCTGTCCCTATAAAGAGGACCAGCCCAAGAATCAGTCCTGAAACCAGCTTCTTCCCCGTCATCCCATCAACCTTCCTTCCACAAGCGCAGATGCGCTCCATCCTGCAATTCACCACAAATGGTACGCGTACGACCTGACGTTCTTATCTTCCATGCTTTTACTATATGCCTATTATATGACTCTCGTCCCTGAAAAACAAATACAGACTTCTTTAGTGTCAGCGTCTGCTTTTCAGGGTTTACGCCCACAA
>DATISI010000377.1:0-2809 GCA_035581745.1 Clostridiaceae bacterium | reverse complement strand
CCTGATCGCTCAGGGTGGAACCAACGTGTCCGGGGGGCAGAAGCAGCGCCTCTCCATCGCAAGGGCACTGGCCAAGAAGCCGGAGGTGTTCATCTTCGATGACTCCTTCTCCGCGCTGGACTACAAGACAGAACGTGCGCTGAGGCGTGCCCTGAGGGAAGAGCTCAGCGAGAGCACCATCCTGATCGTCGCCCAGAGGATCAGCACGATCCTCACAGCGGACAAGATCGTCGTCCTCGACGAGGGTGAGGTTGTCGGAATCGGCACCCACAGGGAACTCCTGCAGACCTGCAGGGTATATCGTGAAATCGCGGAATCGCAGTTATCAAAGGAGGAGTTAGCATGAGCGAGGAAAGACAGACTAAGACAGCGGCGCCACCTCCTGGCAGGGGTCCCGGAGGCGGAGGCCCCATGGGTTTCGGCAGGATTGTCGAGAAGCCCAAGGATTTCAAGGGAACCATGCAGAAACTCCTGAACTACCTTTCTCCATTCCGGTTCAAGTTCTTCCTGGTCTTCCTTTTCGCGATCGGAAGCTCGGCTTTCTCCATCGCGGGTCCAAGGATATTAGGAAACGCCATCACCAAACTCTATGAGGGACTGGTGGCCAAGGTCAGCCAGGTGCCCGGAGCCGGCATTGATTTCGCCTACATCCAGAGGATCATCCTGATCCTCCTTGGGCTCTACCTTGCCAGTACGGTGCTTTCCATCATGCAGGGGTACATCGTATCCGGCGTGGCTCAGAAGGTATCCTACCAGCTGAGGAAGGAGATCTCGGAGAAGGTCAACCGCCTTCCCCTCAAGTTCTATGACACCAAGACCCACGGAGAGATCCTCTCCAGGGTGACGAACGACGTGGACACGGTCTCCCAGACCCTGAACCAGTCCCTTTCCCAGATCATCACTTCCGTGACCACCCTCATCGGTGTGCTCATCATGATGCTCACCATCAGCTTCACCATGACGCTGGCGGCACTGCTCATCCTTCCGGTCTCGATGCTCATGGTTGTCGGGATCATCAAGAAGTCGCAGGTCTATTTCAAGAACCAGGCGAAATATATCGGAAACCTCAACGGACATGTCGAGGAGATCTACAGCGGACACCTCATCATGAAGGCGTTCAATGGAGAGAAGAAGGCGATAGACAGCTTCGAGGAGATCAACGGCAAACTGTATGATGTCTCCTTCAAGGCGCAGTTCCTGTCCGGTCTCCTGATGCCTATCATGGGCTTCATCGGGAATCTCGGATACGTCGCCGTCTCCATCCTTGGCGGATACCTCGCCATCATCAATGCCATCAAGGTAGGGGACATCCTGGCCTTCATCCAGTACATCCGAAGCTTCACACAGCCCATCAACCAGGTGGCCCAGATCTCCAATGTGCTACAGTCCACTGTAGCGGCGTCTGAGCGTGTGTTTGAGTTCCTGGAGGAGGAAGAACTGGAAGAGGAGACGAAGACGCCGATCGAACTCGAAGAGGTCGAGGGCAACGTCGAATTCAGGAATGTCCACTTCGGCTACAGCGAAGACAGGATCATCATCAACGACTTCTCCGCGCAGGTCGAAGCCGGACAGCGGATCGCCATCGTCGGACCGACAGGCGCAGGGAAGACCACCATCGTCAAGCTGCTCATGCGGTTCTATGAACTGAATGAGGGAAGCATCCTCGTCGATGGCATGGACATCACGGACATGAGAAGGGACGACCTTCGAGACATCTTTGGAATGGTGCTCCAGGACACCTGGCTGTTCAGCGGTTCGATCATGGAGAATATCCGATACGGAAGGCTTGATGCCACGGACGAAGAGGTGATCAAGGCATCGAAGGAAGCCCATGTGCACCACTTCGTGAAGACGCTTCCCGGATCCTATTCGATGCTGATCAATGAAGAAGCCAGCAACATCAGTTCTGGACAGAAACAGCTCATGACCATCGCAAGGGCGATCCTGAAGGATCCGAAGATCCTCATCCTCGATGAGGCCACAAGCTCCGTAGACACCAGGACAGAGAAACTGATCCAGGATGCCATGGAGAAGCTCATGGTGGGAAGGACTTCCTTCATCATCGCGCACAGGCTCTCCACCATCCGCAACGCGGACCTGATCCTGGTCATGGACCATGGAGACATCATCGAGGTGGGTAACCACGACGACCTCATCAGGAAGGGCGGTTTCTACTACAACCTCTACAACAGCCAGTTCGAGAACAAGGACGAGGAGCTTGCCGTCTAAGGTGACTCCTACACGTTATCGGCTGCACAGCTGTATCCGATAGCTTGCGAAGCAAGATAGGTTTCTACAGAAAAGTACAGAAGACAGATCATGGATAAAGACAGGAAAAATGAAGAGTCTCCGGACCTGGCGTGATGCCGGTCCGGAGACTCTTCTTCTATCATATGCTGAGGGAATCATCCCTCCGGTCTCATGGTGCGTTTCCTCTAAATAAGGACATCCCGCTTCTTGAAGACGGTAAGGGAGATGAGGAGGAAGGCGATGGTCGATGCGGTGAGGACGATGACCGCATTCTGCAGGGTGAAGTTCGGGTTCATGAACTCCCTGATCGAACTTCCGGAAAGGATCCCTTCTACGTTTGAATAGTTGATGAAGAAGAGATGGCCCACCTTTTTCAGGGTGCCGGAGAGTGCGAAGAGGATGGTGCTGCCGAGCACGGTCCCGATTCCGATGGTCATCGAGATGACGCTGGATTTGGAGATGGTCGAGACCATGAAGACAAAGGCCAGGGTCGTCACGATGAAGAGCGCCTGGAGCAGCAGGGCTTTGAAGAGGTAATCGGAGATGGGGATATAGGTCA
>DATISI010000376.1:0-6038 GCA_035581745.1 Clostridiaceae bacterium | reverse complement strand
GACGCACATCCCAGCACACGCCTGTCCAGGTGTCCGTAAGATGGGATCGGCGAGCAGATGAATCGACACGAGGTTGAATCCTAATGAAAATGATCCTATCGGAAGCCATATCTGGATGATAATCAATCCATGAAGAGTTGGATAGAAAGCCTAACGAGCCAAATTGAGAAGAATCCATAAAAAGAAGAATCCATAAAAGTAGAATCCATAAACACATGTATCCAAACAGCAGGATCAAACCAGCTGGATCAAACCAGATGGACCACAAGCGGAAGTATCCTTAGTATGGGACATCAAAATAGAGAAAGAACATGAAGTAGAAAGAATGAAGAGATAGAGAAAACAACATTTGGAGGAGATTATGGAATTGGCAAAGCGCATACGTATCGAGTGTATCTATAGTCCGGTCGTCAACTACGCCATGGTGGACAATCGTGTCCCTTTCCTGAAGAAGCTCATTCTGACCAACAGCACGGAAGAGGACATGGAAAACCTCGTCCTGTCCATGGAGTTCCAGAATCCCTTTGCCAGTTTTGAGAAAAAGACCATCGCTTTCCTGCCCAAAGGGGCGAGGATTGACATGGGCGTCGTGGAGGTCATTCAGGACAGTGGTTTCCATCTTTCCCTCACGGAGAAAATCCAGAGTGCCTTTACCGTCGTCCTGAAAAAAGATGACACTGTCGTGGAGCAGGAGACCTTCGAGGTCAGTGTGCTTCCCATGAACCAGTGGACGGGGGTGTCTGTGATGCCGGAACTCCTGGCCTCATTCGTGACCCCGAACCATCCTGGAATCGACAGGATCCTCCTGAGGGCTTTCGAAATCCTGGGGGAGCATGGGAAAGACCCGTCCTTTGAAGGCTATCAGAGCCAGGACCCCAACCGCCTTCTGGAGCAGGCGTCGGCGATTTTCACCGCGCTGAAGGAACAGGAAATCACCTATACCGGACCACCTGCAAGCTTCGAGGTATCCGGACAAAGGATCCGTCTCGCAGCAGCGGTGCTCGAGCAGAAACTTGCGACCTGTCTTGACCTCACTGTGCTTTATGCCGCCTGCCTTGAAGCCATTTCACTGAACACCATGGTGGTCATCACCGAAGGACACGCGTTCCTTGGTCTGTGGCTTCAGGAGGAATTCTTCCCGGAGACGGTGCAGGACGATGTGACTTCGCTCACGAAAAGGATTGCCAAAGGCGTAAGCCAGATTGCCCTCATCGAGACAACTTCCCTGCGCGCAGGAAGCCTTGAGGATTTCAACGGGGCCCTGCAGTCAGGGGAACGCAACCTCCAGAACGGGAAGCGGTTCATCATGGCTGTCGATATTGCCAGAGCTCGAGCGGGAGGAATAAAGCCTCTTCCTCAGGTCGTGGAACAGAATGGTGTCCTCACCATCAGGGAGGAGAAGCCGCTTAAGGAACGAGCGCTGGTCATGCCCGAACTCCTCAATATCGTGAAGCTGGATGTGGAGGAAACCAAAGCGGTCCATTCGAGGCAGCTGCAGTGGGAAAGGAAACTCCTGGACCTTGGGCTCAGGAACAATCTCCTGAACTACAGGGAAGGCAAGACCGCCATTCCACTCATTACGCCTTCGCTGTCCCTTCTTGAAGACGCCATCGCGACAGGCACCGAGTTCCAGATCCTCCCCAGGCCTGAAGAGGTCAGGTCGGAAGATGGCGCTCCGGAAGCACGTCCTGTTGCAAGTGACAGTTCCTTCACGGAATCCGAGTTCAGGCAGAAGCGGCTTCGAAGCATGCTTACCGAAGATGACCTTCAGGGAAGGATTGTCAAACTCTTCAGGACCGCAAGGACAGCCATCGAGGAATCTGGAGCCAACAGCCTGTTCCTCGTCCTGGGTCAGCTCAAATGGTACGAAAGCACGATCAGCCAGAAAGCGAGATATGCACCGCTGGTCCTTGTCCCGGTCGACCTGGTCCGGAAAATCGCGAGGAAGGGCTATGTCATCAAGGCCAGGGAGGAGGATGCCGTCTTCAATATCACCCTCGCCGAGATGCTGAAGCAGGATTTCAAGATCGAGATTCCCGGTATCGACCCACTGCCTGAAGACGAGAATGGCATCGACCTGACCCGTGTCATGAGCATCGTGCGCACAGCGATCATCAACGAAAAGAGGTGGGATGTCCTGGAAGAGTCCCACATCGGGATCTTCTCGTTCCGCAAGTTCATCATGTGGAATGACATCAAGAACCATGGGGACGACCTCGCGAAGAACAAGATCATCAAATCCCTCATGGAGGGAAGCCTCCAGTTCGTTCCGGAATCCATCGAGGAAGAGACCGTGCTTCTTGATGATGTCTACAGTCCCCAAGAGCTCCTTCTTCCTATCAGTGCGGATGCGTCCCAGATGATGGCGGTGGAAGCGGCTGGCGAAGGGAAGTCCTTTGTCCTGCACGGACCTCCGGGAACGGGAAAATCCCAGACCATCACGAACATCATCGCGAATGCGCTGGCCCAGGGGAAAAGGGTCCTATTCGTGGCGGAGAAGATGGCGGCGCTCAGTGTCGTCCAGAGGAGACTGCAGAAGATCGGGCTGGGCCCCTTCTCCCTGGAGATCCATTCGAACAAGGCGAAGAAGAGGGATGTGCTGCAGCAGATGGATAACACCATCCGCATGGTGAAGGGAAGGTCATCCGAGGACTTCATGAAGACGGTGAAGAAACTGGAGGAAGAACGTAAGGCGCTGAATGGTATTGTCAAAGCGATGTACAGGCCATACAGCTTCGGATACCACGCTTATGGACTGGTCACGGCCCTGGGTGAGCTTGAAAAGGAGAAAGAGATCCCCATGACGGTGGAACTCGATTTTGGGACCCTATCAGGCGAAGCGCTTGAAAAGGTCATCCAGATTGCGAAAGACCTGGAATCCTGTGTCCGTGAGGTTGGGGACTACAGGGACACGCCGCTGAAAGGCATCGGCCTTGCGAGCTATTCCCCAACCGCGAAGCGACAGGCGGAGGAGGGGATCAGGAACCTGCAGGAAAGCCTGACGCTGAATGAACCCCATCTGCGGAATGTACAGGAAATCTTTGGTCTGCAGGATATGGAGTCAAAGGAATCCACGACCTCCCTTTACCGGGTGCTGCATCTCGTCATGGCAGAAGATGACGTGACGCTGCGACTCCTCAGTTCCGGTAGCATTTCCGTACTGACCGGACGGATCCGGGAAGCAGGGAAGTTCCTTTCCTATGCCCTGAGTCTGAGAGACTCTGTTCTTGAAGAGTTCGACCCTTCGGTCATGACTATGGATGAGGAGCTCCTCATCCATGAATTGAATGAGGCTTCCGTCAAATGGTTCGTCCAGAAGCTGATTGTGGAGAACCGGGTACTGAAACTGGTCAAAGCGAAGGAGAAGGGAGACCTGGTCACCAAGGAAAACCTCAAGGAACATCTGGTCCTCCTGAAGTCGACCCGAAGCGCAGAATCTGCAGCCGTGCAAAGCCTGAAAGGGATCCCGGAACTTGGGACCCTGGACCAGGGCATGGGCACCGACCCGGACAGACTTAAAGAGATTGCGGATACCCTCGACCGCATCGCGGAAGAGATCCATAAGCTCATGGAAGAAAAGGAAGCGGCAGAAGGTCTCATGAAGCAGCTGGGGCCTGCCCTGCAGGAATCCTCGACAAGGAACCAGCTGGAAGATGCGGAGAAAGCCTACAACACGTTCAGCAGCCTGTACACAGAACTGGAATCCATGCTGAACCTTGACCTCTCCGTCATCCCTGAGCTCGAAGGGACATGGTTTGAACGTCTTTCGGAGCGGTTGAAGACCTATGGGAACAATCTCGACTATCTCAGGGACTGGACCATCTACAACAGGGTGAAGGAAGAGGCGAAAGCGCACAGGATCTATCCCCTGATCGAAGCCTTCGAAGGGTCTGAAATCCTGGGAAGGGAAGCGGTAGGGGGACTGAAGAAGACCCTTTATCGCAGCGCCCTCGAATACATCATGTCCAGGGAGCCGGTGCTGATGAACTGCACGGGAAGACTGATCGAGGACAGGGTCGCCATCTACAGGGAAGCCTGTGAACGCTACGAGGTGCTGGCCCAGGAAGAAATCTTCAACATCCTCGCCTCAAAAGTCCCGAACATGACCGAAGAGGTCTCCCAGTCCTCGGAAGTGGGCATCCTGCAGCGCGCCATCAGGAGCAACGGAAGGAGCCTGTCCATCAGGAAACTCCTGGACAGCATCCCGAACCTGCTTCCAAGGATCGCCCCATGCATGCTGATGAGCCCAATTTCCGTCGCGCAGTACCTCTCGACAGGCAAAGCGCTGTTCGATATCGTGGTCTTCGACGAGGCTTCCCAGATGCCGACCGCAGAAGCCGTCGGTGCCATGGCCAGAGGGAAAGAGGTCGTCATCGTGGGGGATCCCAAACAGCTTCCACCAACAAGTTTCTTCAATTCTACGAATACGGACGAGGAGGAGCTCGAGACAGAAGACCTGGACAACATCCTGGAAGACTGCCTTGCGCTGTCCATCCCGCAGTCCTATCTGCAGTGGCACTACCGGAGCAGGCATGAGAGCCTGATCGCCTTCAGCAACAAGAATTACTATGAGAACCGTCTCTATACCTATCCTTCGCCTGACGACCAGGTCTCGAAGGTGACCTACCACTATGTGGAGGGGGTCTACGAACGTGGAAAGAGCAAGCACAACAGGAACGAGGCTAAGGCTGTGGTGGATGAGGTCATGCGAAGGCTCCTTGATGAGGAACTCTCCAAGCGGAGCATCGGTGTCGTCACCTTCAGCCAGGTCCAGCAGAATCTCATCGAGGACCTCCTTGCAGAGGCGCTTCTCGCGCATCCGGAGATTGAGGAGCGAATCATGAACATGGAAGAGCCCGTGTTCGTGAAGAACCTCGAGAATGTCCAGGGGGATGAGCGGGATGTCATCCTGTTCTCCATCGGATACGGTCCGGATGAGAATGGGAAACTGACCCTGAACTTTGGACCGCTCAACCGGGAAGGTGGTTGGCGGAGACTGAACGTCGCCGTCTCCCGTGCACGGTACGAGATGGCGGTATTCACGAATATCCGTCCGGAGATGATTGACCCGTCCAGGACAACCGCACAGGGCGTTGCGGACCTGAAGAGCTTCCTCGAATACGCACGAAGCGGGAAACAGGCGCTTCCACTCTCCGATGCGGAGAGGAGAAGGGACCTCGAAGGGCTCGACAGGGTCATCGCATCGAAACTTGAGGAGCGTGGCTACAAAGTCCACACCGACATCGGGAATTCAAACTTCAAGGTCGATATCGGCATCGTGAACCCGGACAAGCCTACGGAATATATCCTGGGCATCGGATGCGGCGGAGCTTCCTACCAGGAGGCCAGGACCGCAAGGGACAGGGACATCCTCCAGGATTCCGTCATGGCGGGACTGGGATGGAACCTGCACAGGATCTACCCCATGGACTGGTACGAGAACATGGAGAAGGAACTGGACCGGGTAGCCGCTCGGGTGGATGCCATCCTCTCTGGGGATGACAGGCTGAAGGCTGCAGGCGAAGATGGCACAAATGCCATCAGACGAACGGAACCCGTCCTCAGGGCGTATCCCGCAGAGACGAGCCAGGCAGAATCTCCTTCGACAGCAGGATTGGAATATGACTTCACCCCGATCGAACAGCGGTCCTTCTCTTCGGAGGAGTTCCAGATGCCAAAGAACAGGCGAAAGATCAAAGATGACCTGGTGGCCATCATCGAGAATGAAGCGCCGATCAGCACGGACTACCTCTTCAGAAGGATCCTCACGGCTTATGGCGTCCGAAGCGGAATCAAGACCCGCGCGATCATCGACAACCTGCTGACTGACCTTGGCTACACGATCACAGGGGATGGAGTCCTCTTCGTGTGGAATGACAGGACGACACCAGAAACAGTGACACAGTACAGGTACTCCAGGAAGGAAGACTCAAGGGAGTTCCAGGATATCCCCGAAGAGGAGCTGCTTGCAGCCGTCAGGGAAGTCATCCGGAAGAACGTTTCGCTGCCAGAGACGGACCTCGTCCGCGAGGTCGCCA
>DATISI010000375.1:0-2373 GCA_035581745.1 Clostridiaceae bacterium | reverse complement strand
GGGAGGAAGCTTGTATATCCCCGTATGGAAGATATCCACGAGATACTGGTACTTTGCGACTTCTCTGGAAATCAGGGAGAGGTCGTATGCGGTCGTCATATGGCCTTCCAAGGTAAGTCCATTGGGATTCAGGAAATTCGTGTTCTTCGCTCCCAGTTCCACCGCGCGCCTGTTCATGAGGACAGCGAATTCTTCGACGGATCCGGAGATATGTTCAGCCAGCGCTATCGCGGCATCATTTGCGGATTTCAGGATAAGGGAGTAGAGGAGGTCACGGACATAGACCTGCTCGGTCTCCTTGAAGCTCATGGAAGCGCCTTCTGCCAGCGGGGGATTCTTCCCGATGGTGACCAGTTCTTCGAGTTCAGCATTCTCCATGACGAGGAGTGCCGTCATCATCTTGGTCGTCGATGCGGGCATGAGCGGCATGTCCATATTCCTCGAAAGGATCACCTGACCGGAGTCATAATCCATCAGGACAAAAGCCTCGGAAGCGATCTCTGGTGGAGAGACACTGCCCGGTACACTCCCTGCGGACACCTTGAGACCCGGCGACAGGATGGACATCAGGCATAACGCGGTTATCAGTTTAAATTTGCACATCCGATGTATTTTCAACTTCAACACCTCACGTCATTAATTATATCAAAATTTATGATACACATCTATAAAAAGTATAAAACGATACATAATGAATAGGGGTGAATCATGGGGAAAATTGGCGGAATACGCGTAATCGGTTCTTTTACAGGAAAACTCTTGGGAATTGCGGGGATCCGGAGACAAAGGAACCTCTCGATTCGATGAATTGCTTTCCTCGTCTTCTTCCTCCTGATGGGCATGACCGGATGCTCTGACAACATATATGAGGAGGAAAAGCCCACACCTACGCAAGTCATCGTATCGGAAAAGAACGTTGAGGAGGTCCCGGTCATCGTGGTGGAGATCAAAGGCGAGGTCGTACGGCCCGGTGTCTACAGCATTGAAGGGGATAAAAGGCTGAATGACCTTCTGATCCTTGCCGGAGGAAAGACGGCCAATGCGGAGCTGAGGCACATCAACCTCGCGAAAAGGTTGAAAGACGGCGATTCCTTCTATATCCCTTTCGTCGGGGAACCGGTAGGGAGTGGAACCGGCCAGGGTAGCGGAATGAGCGGGACCGATGAGGAGAAAGGCAAGATCGACCTCAATGAGGCGACGAGAGAGGAGCTGATGACGGTTCCAGGAATCGGACCTGCGACGGCTGACAATATCCTCCGGTACCGGGAATCTGCGGGTGGCTTCCAGAACATCGAGGATCTTCTGGAAGTCGACCGCATTGGGGACAAGACCCTTGAAAAATTAAAGGAATATCTTGAGGTGAGATAATGTGGAATCCAGGGATTTACGTTATAATGGAGTTAATATGCTGAGGAGGTGAAGAGATGGAAAAGGTCAGACTGACACAATACGCCAAAACCGCTGGCTGAGCCGCCAAAATAGGGCCGGAGGCCCTATCTGAGATCCTTGGCAAGCTGCCAAAAATGCAATCGGAGAACCTGATTGTCGGCGTGGAGACGAGTGATGATGCTGCAGTCTACAGACTGAGTGATGACCTCGCAATCATCTCCACCCTCGACTTCTTCACCCCGATCGTGGATGACCCCTATACCTTTGGACAGATCGCTGCAGCAAATGCGCTGAGCGACATCTATGCCATGGGTGGAAAACCGCTCCTTGCACTGAACATCGTGGGTTTCCCCGATGCGCTGGACAAGTCCATCCTTCTTGAAATCCTTCAGGGAGGCGCGGACATGGTCCTGAAAGCCGGTGCGCTCATCACAGGGGGACATTCTGTCGTCGATGAAGAACCAAAATACGGACTTTCCGTAACGGGAACAGTCCACCCGGACAGGGTGCTGAAGAACTTCGGGTCGAGACCTGGAGACCTCCTCATCCTGACGAAACCCCTGGGGACAGGAATCATCACCACCGCGCTGAAGAGGGGAAAGGCAACACCGGAAGCCTATGACGAAGCGGTACGATACATGACCATGCTCAACCGTGAGGCCGCGGAGGCCATGAACGACCTGCGCGTGAGCGCCTGTACCGATATCACGGGATTCGGACTGATGGGACATGCTTTCGAGATGGCGGACGCTTCTTCTGTCACCTTCGAATTTGATTCCAATGCCATCCCCCTCATGGACCATACCCTTGAATTTTCACGGAAAAAGCTGAAACCCGGTGGACTCGGGAGGAACAGATCCTACCTAAAAAACCGGTTCAGCGCAAGTGAAGGGATAGAAGAGGACCTCCTCGACTGTTTCTTCGACCCACAGACCTCGGGCGGACTTCTTTTCAGCCTCCATGCGCAGGACCTAGAACGGTTCC
>DATISI010000374.1:0-7000 GCA_035581745.1 Clostridiaceae bacterium | reverse complement strand
CTGTATCTGCCACCTTGTCCATGGCGACGGTAAGCTTCGTATACCATGCGATGTTCTTCCTGAGCGCTTCGAACAGACTGCCATAAGTGGCGAAGTCCTCCAGGCTTCCGTTACCGCCATACAGCTGGATTCCACTCCGCCTGTCGTACCCCTCATTCAGCGTCAGCTCCAGCACCTTCACCAGGTTGAGGAAAGTCATCCCGGTACACCGGTATCCCCATTTCCCGGGTACCGCCACCTCGACACAGCCCACCATCGTGTAGTTGTAGGCATCCTGATAGCTTACCCCCTTGTTCAGGAGGGCTGGCACGACAGCCTCGTCTGTATGGAGGGCGGGCATCCCGAAGCCTGACCTGATCACCTCGGCGCATTTTCTCAGGAACTTCTCCCGTGTCCCAGAGTGGAGTCTCGCGGAGAGGTTCGGCTGGGTGAGTTTCATCTCCCCCACCGATTCCAGGATGAGGTAGCTCAGCGCATTGGTCTCATCCGTGCCTGTTGGACTGCTACCTCCGATGGTCACATTCTGGTAGGTCGGATACCCTGCGCCATAGCCGGCATGGGAGGTCGGCCTGATCTTGATGACGGAATAAAGCTTCGCCCAGAGGTTCTGGAGGAGTTCCTTGGCCTGCTCGCTGTCCAGGGTCCCCTCTTCCAGGTCCTTCCTGTAGTAAGGATACAGATACTGGTCAAGCCTGCCCAGGGAGGCCGAGTGACCATTGCTCTCGATCTGGATGACCAGATGCATGAACCATATCGCCTGCACCGCTTCCTCGAATGTCTCACACGGCTGTCCTGGCACTTTGCTGCAGGACTTCGCAATACGGAGGAGCTCTTCCTTCCTCGCCTCATCCTTCTCCGACTGGGCCATTTCCCGGGCAAGGATCCTGTAACGGTCCGCAAACGCGATGATACTCTCATTCACAAGGATGACCGATTCCAGGAACGCTTTCTGCCTGAATCCGTCGTCCTCGGAGATATCCACCTTCGCAAGCCTCTCCTTCGTCTCTTCGATGATTCCACGAAGACCGACCTTCAGCGCCTTGGGGAAGTCCGGAACGATATGCCCATCCCCTGAAGTCATGTTCCCTTCCCCATGGATCGCCTTCACCAGGGATGCCTGTTTCAGCTCATCCGTCATGATCGCCATGCTCCTGTCCTTCAGGGTCTTCCCCATCCAGTAGTCCGCAATGTCAAGGAGTTCCGCCCTATCCTCTTCCTTCAGGTGGAAGTTGTCTCCTTCCCGTTTGTCGAAGTTCCCTTTTTCCGCTAGTTCATCGATGATCCATTCCACCGCATATTCAGGGAATATCGGTGCGCATCGTTCCTCCTCCGACTGGTTCCCTGCGAGGAGATCATGCTCCGCGATGAAGATGGTCATGTTCTGAAGCGTCCTTTGCAAAGCCCTTGCCCTTTTCAGATACACCGGCTGAGCCTCATATTCCTGATAGGCCTGCGTATAGTACCTGGCCCGTTCGATGGAGACAGATGGCACTTTCCCAAGCACCCTGTCCCTGATGGCGATGATCCGCTCACTTTTCAATTTGAATTCTTCCATATCCCTTATCCCCCTATCGTCACTTTAAGTCCACAAGCTTCCACCAACATCCTCAGTTCTTCCATTTCTTCCTCACCAGGCGGTTTCAGCATCAGCAGGCTGTACGGCCTGCCCAGCTGGGTGTACTTCCCCTTCCCCAACGCATGGTAAGGAAGAAGGTGCACCTCCCTGATTCCAAGTCCAAACACGAATTCCGCAGCCTCTTTCACAGAAGCCACATCCGAGTTGATTCCGGAAAGGATGGGCATCCGGATGACGATCTGTCCATGTAGCTTGGAGAGCACCTCGAGGTTCTCGAGGATGACCCTGTTCCCCACCCCGGTCAGTTCCCTGTGTCTGCCATCATCGATGTGCTTGATGTCGTAATACACGGTGTCCGCGTACTCCGCGATTCCGATGAGGTCCGTCAGCTTCCCGTATCCTGTCGTTTCGATGCAGGTATCGATACATTCCGCTTTCGCCCTTCTCAGCAGGTCCAGGACGAAAGGTGCATTCATGAGCACCTCTCCACCGGTGATGGTGAGTCCGCCTCCGGAAGAGGCGTAGAAGGCTTCATCCTTCAGGACCTCGGTGAGGACCGCTTCGGCTGTCATCTCCTCGCCTACAAGATTCAGGGACCCCGTCGGACAGACATCCACGCATTTTCCGCACTGGTCGCAGGTCTCCCTGTCGATACGCACGCCCTCCTCATAGGTCAGTACACCCAGCGGGCAGGCCGCGATACAATGCCTGCAGCCGATACAGGTCTTCTGGTTATAATAGAGTTCATTCTCAGGATTCTGGGTTTCAGGATTGCTGCACCATGCACAGCGCAGCGGACACCCTTTCAGGAAGACCACCGTCCTCACTCCAGGTCCGTCATGGATGGCATATCGCTCGATCTCGCACACTACTGATTTCTTCATCTTCCCCTCATTATCGTTTATTATTTTTTATTATCATTCTATCTCATTTCAACCTAAAAATCAAGCTTGGAATGGTAAAGTCCCCTTGGTTCATCGCACGTGAAGTCCATCCGCTTTCCTTTCCTTTCCGCACCCGCTTTCCTCCTCGCATCCTTTCCTTGTTCCACTGCGATTCGATCAGGATATGAGTTCCTCTGGTCATCCCGCATCCCCTCCCAGGTCACTTTCGTCTTATCCTCCACAGTTCAGCAAGAGAAGTTGATATATTCTTGAAGAACAGCTACAATGGATATAATATTACCATTTGTTATCATTTGAGGTGAAAGATGTTTATTGAGGAAAGACGGGAAGAGATATTGAAAGAGCTCGCGGACCGGGGGAAGGTCGTTGTCCGGGAACTGAGCGCCAAATACAGGGTGACTGAAGGCATGATCCGGAAGGACCTTCAATACCTCGAAGGACTGGGACTGCTCAAGCGGACCTATGGCGGAGCCATTCCGCTGAAGAACATTGCGGAAGAAGTCAGCCTCAACAAACGGCTGGTCTCCAACCTGTCCAAGAAGACCGAAATCGCAAGAAAGGCATTTGCCAGGATCCGGGATGGAGAGATCGTCTTTGTCGATACCTCCTCCATCAACCATATCCTTTGCGAGATGATTGCGAATAGTTCCCTGTCCATCACGCTGGTCACCAACATGGTCGATGTCGTCAGCATGTTCTCGAACAATACGACGGTGAACATCGTCTGCATCGGGGGCAGATACAGCAAGTCCCTTGGTGGAGTGATCGGGTCCGAGGCGGAGAACGCCATCCGGCGCTTCCATTACTCCAAGTGTTTCATCGGCAGTGCAGGAATCAACACTGAAAAGGGCTATATCACGAACTTCGACCTTGAAGAAGGCAATACCAAGAAAGCGGTGATCGAGGCATCCAGTGAAAGCTATATCCTCATGGAAAGCAGTAAGTTCTACAAGGAAGGACACTTCAGGTTCGCTGACCTCTCTGAGATCACGGGAATCATCACAGACGACGATGTGGACGACAGGTTCAGGAAGCTGAAGAAACTCGTCCAGGCCTTCAGGTAGCATGTAAGAACAAACAGGCCCGGCAAAGATCCGCAAGCTGTCCGCAAGACAGCGTGCCGGTTCTTTGCCGGGCTTTCTTTTTTATTCTTCTGCTGTGGAGGGATTCAGGAAAGGTTCCCCCCTCCCGAGTCGAGGATGTCATGCTGCCTCCTGTCCGTCCTTTTCAGGATGAGGACAAAGACAAAAGCAATGAGTGCGACAAAGGCAAGAATCCTGAAAAGGAGGAACACGGTGGCATTTTCCAGGAGGAATCCACCGGCGGCGTTCCCCGTGAAGTGACCGACACCGGTCACCGCGCCATAGAGCGTCATCGCGGTGGTCTTCATGTTCTGTGCCACGATGGAATTGAGGTAGTGGAGTCCTGCGATGATGAAGAAGGAGAACGCGACGCCCTGGAACAGCTGCACGAAGAGGACAGCGACATAGTTCCTGAGGAAGGAATCTGCGAAGTACATCCCGGCATACACCACCATGCCGATTCCAAAGATATTGAGCACACCATATTTCTTGATGAAGCTGTCTCCAAAGAAAAAGAAGGGAAGCTCGCTCATGGCGATCATGAAGCTGATGAGACCGATATGACCAAGCTGGCCGCCAGTCTCGAGGACGAGGATGGGGAGATAGGAGTTCGTGCTGCCAATCGCGATGTTCATGATGCCAAGCGCCAGGATATATACCAGGAACCTGTTGTCCTTCAAGAGGCGTCCGACATCGGCCATTTTGAGCTTCTCATAGGTGCTCTTCCCCTGATGGCGTATCCTCAGGGTGAAGGCCGTTGCAATGAGGATGAAACCCGTGTAGAAGAAGAAGATCGGCGTGACCCCCATCGTATTCACCACAAGGCCCATCCCCAGGGCCGACAGCGCATAACCCAAGGAACCCATCACCCTCAGCCTGCCATAAAGGATGCTCCTGTGGTCTTCAATGATCTCATAGGAATAGGCATCTAGGACAGGTACAATCGGGCTGTGGAAAGAAAGGAAGAGGATGATGCTGAGAAGCAGTGCAAGGAAAGTATAGGAGATGGAGAACGCGAGCGCCGCGACTGCGCTTCCCAGCATGAGGATGAGGATGGTCTTCTGCTTGTCCAGATACTTGTCTGTAAGATATCCCCATATGGGCTGCACGATGACGCCTGTGATCGAGAATACCGCAAGAAGGATCCCAATCTCGCCATAGTCCAGTCCCTTCGCCTGCAGGTAGACGGTAAGGAAAGGGAGGAATGCCGCCATGGCACCAAAAAACACAAGATAGACGATCCTCATTTTCAGTTCCAGTCTTTTTGATTCCATCTTCCACCTCGAATGCATGTATTTTGAAGTAATGACACAGTCCGCGCGGAACTGGCCTCTTTGTCTCCATTATACCGTCAAAAAGAAAAGGAGGCGCATAATTTTAAAAAATGGAATCCCCTTCCCCATGGTGCCCAGAATGCGCTTCCTCAATAGGAAAGACTCAAAAAGAAGGCATCAGTTGATGCCTTCCCAAAATCGTGCTCGTAAATGTAACTTTTCTCTTCTAGAACTGTGCCAGGGTACGCTTCAGGAATTCCCTGGTGCGTTCCTGCTTTGGTGCGTTGAAGATGACTTCCGGTTTGTCCTCTTCCACGATGACGCCGTTATCCATGAAGACCACACGGTCTGCAACTTCCTTCGCGAAGCCCATCTCATGGGTCACCACAAGCATGGTCAGTCCACTGTCCGCCAGCGTCTTCATGACCTTCAGCACTTCACCCACCATTTCGGGGTCCAGCGCTGAGGTCGGCTCATCGAACAGCATGACATCGGGTTCCATGGACAGTGCGCGTGCAATGGCGACTCTCTGCTTCTGTCCGCCGGAGAGCTGCCTTGGCTTCGCATTGATGAAGGCTTCCATACCGACCACCTGGAGGTACTTCAGCGCCACGGCCTCAGCCTCTTCCTTTGACCGTTTCAGGACTTTCATCTGACCCACGGTACAGTTGCTCAAGACGTTATGGTTGTTGAACAGGTTGAACTGCTGGAAGACCATGCCCAGCTTCGTCCTGTACATGTACAGGTCATGCTTGTCATCCAGGATATTCTCCCCGTTGTAGATGATCTGGCCTCCGCTTGGCTGTTCCAGAAGGTTGACGCATCGAAGCAGTGTCGATTTTCCTGATCCTGAAGCGCCAATGATGCAGACGACCTCGCCCTTCTCCACGGAGAAGTCGATGTCCTTCAGGACCTCATGGTTACCGAAGGATTTGCTTAAGTGCTGTATCTCGATTACTTTTGACATGATTCATCCCTCCTAACCATGGTTCGCTCCGCTTTTCCTGACCAGGTCCTCAGGTGTCACCACCTGCATCTGGTTACCGCTCATATTGTAGTTCTCAGGGCCATCCATCCTTCTTTCCGCATATCTCAGGATCCTGGTGACCGTGAAGGTCATGATGAAGTAGATGACACTGGCCACAAAGAAGGTCTCAAAGTAGGAGAACGTGTTTCCAGCTACGGATTTGGTCTGGTAGAAAAGTTCAGTGACCGCGATGACGTTCAGTACAGAGGTGTCCTTGATGTTGATGACGAACTCATTTCCAGTCGCAGGAAGGATGTTCCTGATCACCTGGGGCAGGACGACGTTCATCATGGTCTGGAGATGGGTCATCCCAATCGCGCTGGAGGCCTCGAACTGGCCCTTGTCGATGGAGACGATTCCTCCTCTTACGATTTCTGACATGTATGCGCCTGTATTGATGGAAACGATCAGGATTCCAGCAAAGATCAGGTTCATATGATAATTGAAGGCTGCGGCTGATCCATAAAAGATGACCATCGCCTGAACGATCATTGGCGTCCCTCTGAAAACTTCGATATAGGCAGAAAGGGCTCCGTTCATGATCTTCTGTAGGGTCCGCTTCGTTTTACGTTCTGAAGTCGGAACAGTACGGACGACTCCGATGACCAGACCGATGAACGTTCCGATGATCGTACCGATAATTGAGATATACAGCGTGGTTCCCGCTCCGCGCAGGAACATCGGCCAATATTCAACTACTATTTTTGAAACTAGCTCAAAGCTCATCTTTATCTCCTTCTTGACATAGGGAAACCGACATCATGGAATGCTGTCGGTTCCCTGAAACAATTATTCTGATGCTGGCTGGTCAAGGATCGCCTTGTCCATAATGGCTGTTCTTTCCTCTTCTGAGATTCCTTTGAGGATCTCATTGATCTTTGTCGTAAGGTCGCTGCCCTTCTTGAGGCCTACAGCGATCGCTGTATCATCATCTGAAGTCACGAAACCATCGGTGAGCTCTGCGATGACGAAATTGTCATTTGCAGCGCTTGCGCTGATTCCCTCAGGTCGCTCAGAGACATAAGCATCGATGATTCCGGTTTCCAGTGCGACTCTCATCGCCGGGAAGTTGTCCATCGCAGGTCTCATGTCCACACCCTCGATCTGCTCGATCACGGAGTAGTGGAAGGTATTGA